>DAHUYR010000010.1 GCA_027315135.1 Microcaldota archaeon | reverse complement strand
ATTGAGCATGCTTATGGAATAAGTGCCTGCTGCAACCTTCTGGGAATAGGTGCCGTTTGCCTCAACAGGTATCGCGTAGGTACTTGTTCTGTTTGTCTGATTTAATTCAATTTTGAGCTGCGACAGATAGTTCGTATCTATGCTGCCAGTGCAATTATAGTTGATTGTTCCAATGTTGCAGAGTGAGCTGATAGTGATTTTTCCTGCTATGGTACCATAGTCCGACAGATTCTGCGGAATTGTAGTAGTTGTAGTAGTCGTAGTAGTTATCGTAGACATCCGTGACTCGTTTACGCTGCTGTTATCACTGCTATTTTGTTGCATGGAGTAAACAGCACTTATAGCCAATGGCCCGTAATACTGGTAATCAGGGGATCTTATTGTCAGGATGACCGCTTTTATATTCTTTCCAGCTATGCACACGAGACAGTGAATGCTTCCTGAACAAACCGGGCATTTGCCTGGAACATATTCAGTTATATTTGTTGTTCCAAGCAGGGTGAATCCCTGGGTAAGTACGTTTATGCTATTAAGTGAATATTTGTTATACATAGTGTATTCATTAACTGGGCTTCCGAGTATCGGAATAGTGTAGTTCGTCGTGCCATTTATCGTGGAGGTGAATCCCTGCATGGTTGTGTTATAGGTGTAGTTTCCAAGCTTTGTCTGTTCATTTACATAACTTACACCGACAAGTTTTGCAGTATAGTTGCTTGTGCTGCCATTATCAGTCGTGGTGTAATTTGAATATGCTATCCCGGAATGTTCCTGCCCTACTCCGCTTACTTTTATATCGTACTGCTGACCTGGTATGAGCAATATCTTGGTTATTCCGCCAAATATCATTGTGGTTTCAGGAGAGTACGGCGTCGCCTTTCCTATAGCGATAGTACTGTTGAAGTGGAGGGTCGCCGTGTTGCCAGGTTGTATGGTAAGACCCGTTAGCCTTCTGCATCCTATAAACTGACCGATTCCGTTGCTGTATTCTGGGCAGTCTGGCTCGTAGTTGAATATCGGCAGTGAGAGGGTGCCATTGTCCAGCACTATAAAATTGAGGTAGTTATTGAACCTGTTGACAAAATCTTCTGCAGCAGATACTGTTAATTCGCTCTGGTTCCTTGAATGCTGTCCTTCTGATATTGAGATAGACGTATTATTGCTTATGCAGAGCACGCCGGAGCAGGCTTTTTCCGCGTTGACGGAATCGGTCTGGCCACTTGTACTTGATGAATAGCCTTGGTAGCCGAGTCTTATCTCCTCCATAAAGCCTTCAAGCTGCATGTCAGTAAGATTTACAGTAGCATGTCCTGTGTTCTTCACTGCTATTGACATTATTGTAGAGTTGCCAGATGACATAAGAGTCGCGTTTGTTACCACTATGCTGCTATTTGACCTGATTATGCTGGTGACATTCGGGCTTATCCTGTTTATGTAGCCTATCCTGGTCGCGCTTGCCACTTCAGACTTGCCTATGAAGATTGCCTTGACATTGGGCACCATTACAAATATGCTTGCATTGCTCTGTGAGTATATGCGAACTATAGTAGGATTCATGTTAATCAGCGCCCCTCCTATAGAAGAAGCTGAACTTGAGTTGAGCCGCGCTTCCGCATAACCTTGAGGGACGGTCACATTGTACGTTTCATTGCCTATTGTTATGTTGGCATAGGAAATGTTAAGGCGGAGCATTCTTATGGAACTGTAATTAATTACATTCAGCATTGCTATTGTTTTGGTCGCATTGGTCAGGTTAAGCAGGTTTGCCGTGCCGGCAGCGTTGAAGTAAGTAAATGTTGATGAGTTTGCATATAGCAAGCCAACTGAAGAGTATTTTATCGTCAGCGCAGTTGTTCCTGGAGGCACTAAAGGAGGGTCTGTAAGCTGTACTATGAAGTTTCCTTGATGTGTCGTGTTGGAATACTGAGATGTAAATGATGGTGAAGCAGTTATGTAGCTTGGAGTAACAGGCACTCTGCTGTTAGATAGAAATATACTTACCACAGCTATTGCTGCAATTACGAGCAATCCTACTGCAAAAGCTCTCACCTTTGCCACGTTGTATCCTTTGTCTTCGAGGCGCTTTTCGAACTCGCGGTTATACTCGTAGTACTTCCACTTCCTGCTGTAGGGGTTATCTATTTCCTTTATTGCACCTATGTCAAGCAGCTCCTTGATGTGCTGGTTAGTAGTAGACTGGCCTAAACCCAGCTTCTCCGCTATCTGAGTCATAGTCATAGGCTTCTCTTTTACCAAATCGATTATCTTCTTCTTGCTTTCAAAGAGCTTGCTCATTTCACAACACAATGATTGTTTGTGCAACAAGGATTAATAAGCATAGTCAGTTGTATCGGTTTTGTTTCGGTTTTCTCTCTGCAGATTAAAAATTAGTAGAATGTGAAGTTATCACTTTCCTTCGTGCTTCTCTACAACTTCCTTATATGAGTCAGGAGTGCCTATGTCATACCAGAAGTCATCATACACAACAGCATGAACCTCATTCTTGTTCTTGACAAGCCACTGCATGAAGTAGCCTGGAGAATCGGGATTATTTTTGTTTTTTATGTATTCGTCAAACTTTGCAAGGTGCTGCTTTGGAATAGCATATATGCATGTGCTTATCAGGGTTGATTTCGGATTCTGCGGCTTTTCTTCGAATTCGGCGATTATGCTGCCGTTGAGGCTCACGACACCGAAGCGCTTTGCCTCTTCCAGATCCTTTATGTTATGCAGAGCAGTAACAATCTTCCCACTATTGGCAGATTTTGATATAAGCTTCGAGAGATCAAAGTTATGGAAGTTATCCCCGGCAACTATTAGCAAGTCATCCGTTAGGCCAAGCTTCTTTATGGTGTACTCTATGCCCTTTATGGCGCCGAACTTCTCTCCTTCGTGCATTGTAGGCTCTACTACAAGATCTATGTGCACGTTCTTTACCGCCTTTCTGTGTTCTATCCAGTACTTGAATTGCTTCTCGAACTTCTTGTTTGTAGATACTATGATCCTGTTGAAGTTATTAGGAATAAGGCCTTCCAGTATGTGGTCTATCATCAACTTCCCATCTATCGGAAGCAGTGGCTTTGGTATGTATGTGGTTATCGGTTCAAGCCTTTTTGCATAACCGCCACAGAGTATCAACGCATCTATGATAAACACCGATAAATATACGACTGTTTCTTAAGAGACCTTCGCCTTTAAGGAACCTTAAGCACATATGAATTCAATGGACTCATATTTAAATCTTACTGACTCCTTGACTTTGTTTATAAACAGTGTTCTGTTTACAAAAACTAACTTATCAAAAAAAGAGCTGGGCTCGATGCCCAGCAAATGATTGCAGTCAGGTTCCGTTGCAGTAAGCTGCTGCGCCAGCGTTGTTTGAGCCTGCCGAGCCAGAAACAGGTACGCCGCCACCTATGCCTTGTGCTATTGCGCCGTTATTTGCGCCCAGATAGCCAAAGTTGCCATTTGTGTTGGCAAAGGCACCGTGTATTGCTCCATTACAGCTTATATTTGTTCCAGTTGCTCCTGCAATTCCTATACATAGAGTTGCTAGGACTGCGCTTATCCCTATTATGCTTAGAATTCGGTTCATTGTTTCACCTATTACGCTATGAATGGTCTCGTATTTAATACTTATGAATTTGAGTATTGTCAACAAATCCGTCAGTTGAATTGTAGTGTAGCGTTCGCCAGTTCGCCTTTAATCATCAATTTATGTCTTAATCGCTATGACCACCGTAAATATAGCTATAATTATGCTTAAGAAAATAAGAATATATGTTAATGTTAGCAATCTTTTTGATAGCTTATTGCTCATAGTATCAAAGTTTCTTATTGACTCGTTTAGATTTTTAATCTCATTTTTTGTTCTTACCTGATTAAGCAATTGATATCCTTTAACAGTTATCCATAAAGGGGCATGTTGATTTATTAGACCGTTCTTATAAACGAGTTGTTCTGATGGAATACGAGCTATTAAACCTTCTTCTTCCGCCTCTGATATAAGTGCAAAGTCTATCCTCTTTTTGATAATCTCATTTACATTTAGATTACCTGGATATTCTTTATCCAATAAATCCAATAATTTTATTATCGTTCCTTCCATCGTTATCCATCTTTCCAACCCTGCGTTTCAATCTCATCATCTAATGCCTTCTGCACAAAACGAGAGAGGTTTATACTCTTCGCCTCGATAAATCGTTGATGCTTAGGCATTAGAGTTATTGTCTTTGGTATTGCCGTTTCTATTGGCTTCCTTGCCTTTCCCATATTATACGTATGATACATATACATTTATATATATGTAATAGAATGGGAAATCAAAAAGACCTTGCAGGGCCTAACTTTGCCCACAAATACATCCACTTCGGCAAGGTAGGCGTCAAACACATCACAAAGAAGTAGATAACCGACTTGTAGAGAGGCATCATGACACATTCAGAGAACGAGATAAGGTAATTCGTGGTTTCAAGAGTGAGAAGAGGTAGATAAGTATATTGAGAATTGGAAGATATATTACAAATTGATAAAACTGCGCATGTCTTTGAATGGGCTTATTCCGCCAGAGGCAGCTGGGATAGACGTAAGGTATGAAAGGAATAGATGGCTAACTCTAACAAAATTAAGTAGCACTCGTTGACTTCGTATATCGTGGCTGGAAGTATTTACATACTATTTCTGTTAAGTCTGCTGATTTTTCATCTTTGAAATACTCGTCAAAGACATTATTTATTTTCCATAATACTTTGAAGTAGCCAAATGTTTTCATAGATGGTGCTAAAAGCCATTCTACTATGAAGAAATACATTATAGTTACTGGATTCGGGTTGTTAGATAGAAACGTGTTAATGCTTGCGTACGGAGCAATGTATGCAAGTATTATAAAATAAACTATAGTTAAGCCGAAGTATAATAACCCTTTATTCAATGTTTGTCTTTCGTCGCTTAATGCCACTCTAAAAGAATCAAGAGCCAATACTCTATTAAGAGCCTGGCGTTTCTTTGTATCATTTTCTTGTTTATATTTAGAGATTTCTGCATCTAGTGTATTAGTTAGTCTGGGCTTAAGCATATCTTTTTTACCGTCTATATATTTATGATTATTTTCAATAAATACTGCAATAAGAATCGTTGCTATTACCGCAGCAATCCCTAACATTGAGCTTATATCTATCATGGTAACAATAATTGATGGGAATAACAGTATAAAAATGTAATAGGAAGTGTCAACCATCTACACACCGCAAACTGCCGAATGCGACAGCCTTAAAAACAGCCGAATTTGTTGACAAAATCTGGATTTGTGGAATTTAGGGCTATGCTGTTATACAGATTCTCTTCTTTTTTACAGATTTGCATTAAAATTGTGCGTGTAAACAAGGTTTGACTCCTTTTTAAACTGTGTTTTGGATGCTAATGGCACATGCACTTATAAACAGGGCATTGTTAAGATTGATTGCAAAATAAGAGGGATTGCAAAACAATATAAAACTCCTGCAATAATCCTTATTTGTGATTGAAAGGGGGCAAGATGAAGATAACAATAATCTGCAAGAAGTATTACAAGGAAATACAGGAGCTTGAAAAGGCATTTGAGGTTTCAAGGAACGGTGATATCTGCATAGCTGTTGGGGGTGACGGAACCTTTGTCAAGGCTGCTCGCGAGTTTGACGGACCTATCCTCGCCATACGTGGAAATGAGAGCAATAGCTCCGGTTATTACTCAGATATAAGCATAAAGGATATTGCAACTGTGATAGATAAACTCAGGAAGAAGCAGTATACTGTAGAAAGCATTGGGAACAAGATAGAGCTCTCTTTCAAAGGAAAGAAGTATTACGCTGTGAATGAGGTCCTGCTCCACAACTGGCGCGAGGAGGTCTATTTCAGCATATATTACAAGGATGACCATACGGAAAAGGCAATATATCCGTATATAATGGCAGGGGACGGGATGCTTATCACCAGTGAAGTAGGTTCCACCGCATACAACAGGTCTGCAGGAGGGCCGATCATCCTTTCTCCGAAGCTCCTTTGTGCAACGTTTCTGAACGTTGACGGACCTTATACCAACCCGATTATACTCAGTCCTGACAAGAAGATAGGAGTCAGGATAGAAAAGTATAATGGAGTGCTCAGGTATGACGGTATAGATGCTGGGAGCATTAAGAAGGGAGACAGTTTCATAGTCTCACTATCAAGGAAGGAGCTGAAGATAATCAGGCTTAATGGGATAAAGGAGGATATTGCAGTGAAGCTTGCAAGAATAATAAAAGGTAAGATGAGAAGGCCTGAGGGCATAGAGTACTAATCATTGCTTTTTCTGGAAATATGCGTGCTCCAGTGCCCTGAATATTAGTTTTGCAGTCAGGAAGTTAGGAGCAATCAGTCCTGGTATTGGAGCGAGTTCGCAGAAATCCATCCCAAGAAGATTCTTTTCTGCAAGGATGCCCTTCAGAACGGCATCAATCTGGGCGAATTTCATGCCGTTCGGCTCAGGGGTGCCTACGCTTGGCATCTCGCCGGTGTCAAAAACATCCATGTCAATAGTTATGTAAATATTCTTCTCTGTACGTTTATTTACAATATCAGAAATCTCCTTTGCAGGCATATTTTGCATATCTCTCATGTATAAGATGTCTTCAGAGTATTTGGATGCGCTCTCGGTATCTATGCTGCGCACGCCTATGCTGTAACAGCTTTTGCATGCCTCTCTTGCTCTTGCCATTATACATGCATGAGAGTACCTGCTTCCCATGTATTCATCTCTGTAATCGGAATGCGCGTCAAAGTGTATTACGCTAAAGTCCTTCGCATGCTTTGCTACTGCGCGTATGCTGCCTACGGCCAACGAGTGTTCGCCTCCTATTATTACAGGGAGTTTTCCTGATTCGATTACAAGTGATACCTCCCTTTCAAGCCAGTCTATCGTCTCTTCTGGAGAGCCTACGCTTGGCTGCATATCGTCAGTAGTATATATGCCTATTTCAGTTATCTCCTTTTTGTATTCCTCATCATATAACTCAATGTTCCTGCTCGCATCTATTATCGCATGCGGCCCGTCTCTCGTTCCGGATTTGTATGATGTGGTTGAGTCATAGGGCACAGGAAGCACCACTACCTCTGCCTTTTCATAATTCTGATCCTCTATGCCAAAGAGATTGTACGGAGGCATTTGGTGCAGCAATTTCATAATTAATCACAATTTACAGTTCTTTTGTAAGCCTATCTACTGGCTTGTTGTCGTATTTGAATAGGGCTTCCTTTACTGCTTTGAGCGAAAGAGTGGCGCAGTGGAGCCTTACTGGCCCTGGATCAAGGCTTATTGCGTCTATTACCGCTTTCTTGTCCATACGCTCTATCTCGTCTATACTCTTGCCTATCAGCTTTTCAACGAATATGTTGGCAGAGCCCATAGATATGACACAGCCGTCTCCTTCATATGATGCCTCCTTTACTCTGCCATTTTCTATCTTAAGAAAGACTGTTATCCTGTCACCGCATGAGACATTCTCCTCATGCATCTCGGCGTCAGGCTTATCCAGCTTATGCTTGTTCTTCTGGGTTTCGTAGCTTGAAAGCAACTCCTCTGCATACATGTCTAAATCCATAGGTTAACACTCTTAGGACACGTCCGTATATAAATAATAGACTTTAACAATAATAAATGTTGTGAAATGAAGGACAGAAAGGTAATAGTAGACACAAGTTCGATAATATTCGGATTGTCAAAGAGGCATGATGTCTTCAGCAAACTTTCGGAAGAATATCCAGGTTATGGCATACTTATATCCAAGGGCATACTTAATGAGATAAACGGGATAGCAAGCGGAAAGGGCAGATACTCGAAAAGCGCAAAGACTGCACTTGAACTTATAAAAAGAAACAAGAATATAGAGATAAACAGCAGCACCATGTATCCTGATGACTGGATTCTGGACAACGCCCATAAAGGAGCAATAATCTGCACTAACGATGCTGCCCTTAAGGTGAATATCAAGAAAAAGGGCGCGGCGGTGTTCAGCATGACTATAAGTGGTACGCTTAGATAAATAGCAGTACTAAGGGCTTTGGAGCAGGACTGCATAGTTTTGATAAAATGAACAGGTTGCAATGGGTTTATATTTTTATTCGTTGCTATTTTTATAGTAATTTTGCTTCTTATCCGTGATTAAGACGATTAAACGAGTGGTATAGTGTATTATATAAGCACAATAAAAGATTCAGTAAGCGTATCGCCAGCATACTTCGGGGAGAAGATTGACGATGGAGTTGAGAAGATACTCAGGACAAGGTATGAGCGTACGCTTGACAGAGATCTTGGAATAATTCTAGCAGTATTCGATGTTAGGGATGTAAGTGACGGCAGGATAATACCTGGAGATCCTTCCACTCACCACGATGTAACATTCGACATACTTGCCTTCAAGCTTGAAGTTGAGGAAGTGGTAGTAGGAGAGGTTTCCGAACTTGCAGACTTTGGATGCTTCGTAAGGATAGGCCCTATAGATGGCCTTGTCCACATGTCACAGATAACCAGCGACTTCATAAGCTACGACAGGAAAGCAGGAGTATTTGTTTCAAGGAATACCGGGAGGAGCCTCAAGAAAGGAGATGTCGTGTTTGGTAAGGTATCCTCAATAAGCCTCAAGAGTAGCATAGGAGATGCTAAGATAGCGCTCACAATGCGCCCTGACGGTCTAGGAAAACCTGAATGGATAAAGGAGCCGAAGAAGGAGTATAGGACAGCAGCAGGAGGCAGACCACAGAGAGGAGGTAGAAGACCTCCAAGGAAGTGAGAAATAACAGGGTGTGTTTATGGAACTAGCGTGTAGAAAGTGCAACTTAATAATATCCCAAGGAAATACCTGTCCGGTATGCAACGCGTCAGAGCTTACTCCAAAATGGAGCGGCTATATAGCAATGCTCAATGTTGAGAAGTCTGAAGTTGCAAAAAGAATGGAGATACGAATAAATGGCTCTTATGCGATAAGCATAAATGGCTGATTATTCTTCCTTCTTTTCTTCCCTTGAGTACTGCTCCTCTACTGATACATTCTTTACTTCGTCCATGAACCTGAAGATGGCACTAACCATGGCAGACTTATTTATAAAGTAATCTGCATCCTTGTTGACCTTTGTGCCGAAGACAAGCCTTACCGCTGCGTTTTCCTGTTTAGCATTGTCGGGCTTCAGCGCATACATATCTGCTATCGCATCTACCTTTTCAGTATCTGAATCAAGCTTCTTCACTACTTTTATGTCATAAACAAGCTTCTCTCCTGCAAGCGGATGGTTTGCATCGACTACCACTCTTGCTGAATTAATGCTTTTTACAGTAACTGCAGTTCCATCAATGTTGACGCGCATTCCTGGAGCAGGTTCTATCTCCCTGTCTCTGAAATCAGAGAGCTTCATCACGCGGACAAGATCCTCGCTTCTGTCCCCGAAGGCATCCTTTGGCTCTATTGTTATTGTCTTCTGCTGGCTTGCGCTCATCTCCTTGACAGCGTCCTCTACGCCCTTTATGGCGTTGTTTTTGCCTATCACCACCAGTTGAGGCCCGTATTTGCTGCCTTCTTCAAATACTCCTTCGTCTTTTGCTGTCTTCTCCATCGTAGTATAGACTATGCTATTGTCAGACGCCCTGCGTGCCGTATAGTCTATGGTTACAAATTCTCCGCTTGTAAACGGCATAAAATCACACTACTATTATATGGTTCATATTTAAAAGGTATCGGCATAAATATGCAATAGATTACATGGACAGGAAAAAAGCCATCGAGTTCGTAGGCGCGCTGTTCGTCGCAGTGATATTTGTAACTTCATATGCTGCGTTCTCCAGCCAGAGCCAGACCAGCACTACAAGCACCTCCAGCGCAGTAGCGACTTACTATGCAGTAGGTTATGCCAATGCAGCCATAGTGGGATACAACAGCACCCTCTTTGTAAACACGACTTGCAAAGGCGCTCTTGGAAACCAAACTGTGAACAGGATAAATGCAATAGCGACAGCTTTGGAGAATAATGGCTCGGTCCTTACCTTCTCATCTTCAGGAAGCAACTTTCAGATAGGGCCGCTGGCAATGAATTCAAAGAAGATATATGATTATGTATATTCAAAGCTTGATGCAAACAGCACTGATTGCACTTTGTTCAGCACAACAGCAACAGTAGAGCTTCCGGGCAGCATCAATATGAGCGTGCAGGGCCAAAAACTTGCAGTCAGCATCCCTTCCAGCATTGCAATGCAGCAGATAGACCTGAAGCTGAACCAGTCGATTCCCTCTGCACTTCCGCTTAGGATAGCAGTACTGGTAACGCAGAATGGCACGGTTTACGGAAGTCCTTCGATAATAAGGGAGTAGAAATGGATGAAGTTTCAGGCATTATAAGGAAGTATGCGATTAAGAATGCAGCAGAGCATGGCAGTGCACGCGAATCTGTAGTCTTGGCCAAAGCACTCTCTGTCGATCCTTCGCTGAAAAAGGATATGAAGAAACTTGGCATGCAGGTTGCCTCGGTTGTAAAAGAGGTGAACTTGATGGGCAAGGATGAATTGCAGAAGGCTTATTCTGAATATGCAGAGGAATTTGAGGAGGAGCATTCAGAAAAGGCGGCAAAGAGCTCGGTCCACAACTTCACAGTGGAGGGAGCTGTAGAAGGAGCCTTCAAGACAAGATTTGCCCCGGAGCCGAGCGGCTACATGCATATAGGACATGCGAAGGCAGTCTTCCTTGAGACAGAGCTTGCAAAAAGATATGATGGAAGCGTTAGTCTCTATTTTGACGATACAAATCCTGCAAAGGAGCGCCAGGAGTTCATCGACGCGTTCAAGAAGGATTTGAAGTGGCTTGGATTGAAGTTTGCAGAGGAGTACTATGCAAGCGACAATATTGATTATGAGTACAAATGCGCTGAGAAGCTGATAAAGAACGGGCATGCATATGTCTGCTTCTGCAACGCAGAGATCGTTGGGGAGAAGCGAGAGCTTGGACAGGGATGCGGACATAGGAGCCAGACTGAGGAGGCCAATATGAGCTTCTGGAAGAACATGATAAATGGAGAGTATAGTGAGAGTCAGGTATCCTTAAGGTTCAGGGGAGATATGAAGGCGCTCAATACTGTAATGAGGGATCCAGTGCTGTTCAGGGTGAAGAAGGACCTGCATTATAGGCAGGGGAACAAATACGTCGCGTGGCCATCTTATGATTTCAATACACCGATAATAGATTCGATCAAGGGAGTGACGCATGCTGCGAGGAGCAAGGAGTATGAGTTGAGGGACGAGCTTTACTACAGACTGCTCGACCTTCTTGAAATTAGGAAGCCTAAGATAATTGAGTTTGCAAGGCTGGAGATAGTAAACAATATGACTAGCAAAAGGAAGACAAACCAGCTTATAGATGAGAAGCTTGTATCTGGATATGATGATCTCAGGCTTGTAACGATAGCTGCACTGAGGAAGCGTGGAATAAGACCGGAGGCGATACGCGAGCTTGCATTGAGGTCAGGATTGAGCAAGGTGGAGAGTAAATCAAGCATGAACGACCTTCTTGCATACAACCGTAAGATAATAGATGATACTTCAAAGAGACTGTTCTTCGTAAGGGAGCCTGTGAGACTTGAGATATCCGGAGTGCGGGAAACCGAGGTTAAACTCCAGCTGCACTCCAATGCAGAGATGGGTTACAGAAGTTACAGCTGTGGCAGTGAGTATTATATAGACAGGAGCGATGCGGATACTCTTGTTGAAGGGGCTATGGCAAGATTGAAGGGACTGTTCAACATAAAGATAGTTGGTAATGATAGAGAGCTGATAAGGGCGGAATATTGCGGGACAGATAAGATTGATGCGCAGGTCATGCAGTGGGTCTCTAAGGAGAACTTTAACAAAGCAAATCTAATCATCATTGGAGACCTGCTAAGGAACGGGGAGTTCAACAAAAACAGCATTATGAGAGTAAACGGCTATGTAGAGGCTTATGCATCAAATCTCAAAGATAATGACACTGTGCAATTTGAGAGGATAGGTTTCTTCAAGTTTGATGCTAAGGAAAATACCTTCCTTTCCCTATAAAATGGAAAGGATTTTAACTTTTCAAGTCAGTATAGTATAATGGAATCTGACAATATAGCATGGCTTGGACACGCTTCTTTTGCAATAAATTCTGGAGACACGTTAGTATACATAGACCCATTCAGACTTGACGCCGGTGCAAAGCATGCAGACGTAGTTCTTGTGACACATCCGCATTTTGACCACTTCAGCGTTGAGGATATAAAGAAGGTAACTGGACCTGACACTGAGATATTCGTGCCTAAGGATTCTGTCAATGCAGTATCTTTCGGCAGAGTTATAGGAGTGGAACCGAATAAGGATTATTCGTCGCATGGAGTAAGATTCAGCACGCTGCCTGCGTATAACACCGAGAAAGAGCGCATGGACTTCCATCCGAAGGCAAATGGATGGGTAGGCTATATTCTTGAGGCAAACAAAATGAGTATATACCATCCTGGAGACACCGACAACATAGGTGAATTAGAGAGGTTGAATGTAGATATGGCGCTGCTTCCGATAGGAGGCACTTACACCATGGACATTGACCAGGCGATAGCGGCTTCGAAGAGAATAAAGGCAGGGGCCTTTGTGCCAATGCACTACAAGGCAGTCCTCGGAAAGGAGAGAGCGCATGAAGCTGAACAGAAATTCTTGAAGAGCGTGAGGAACAGCAAGCTGCTCAAGGAGGCGAAGGAACCCTATTACTCATTTGACTGAGCATATGCAGAATCTCTTTGGCATAGGATAGTATCTCTTCTGGGCTCATAGTAAAGATCCTTGACCCGTTGTTGCTTAATCTTTCTGATATCTCCACTGCCTCATCCTTGGTGATGTGCATAGAGTGCCTTGAGTCGATAAATGCATTCCTTAAGGTCTTCTTTTTATGCTGCATGAGCAGATTTATCATGTATGCATCTTCGTCGCTTACCTCGTTCTTAAGCGGTTTTATATATATGACTGAGGAGTCGACCTTTGGAACAGGACTGAAGTTCCCTTTTTTCACATCGATTATCTTTGTTACCCGCATCCCTAGGTGCGACATTACGCTAAGCCTTGAATAGTTGCTTGTGCCAGGTTCTGCAAGCATATGCTCGACGAACTCTTTCTGCAGACAGAGCACAGCCTGCAGCCTGTTTTTTATAAGGAATTCGATGACCTTACTCGAAAGATTGTAAGGTATGTTTGCGACCATTATGTCTATTTTATATTTTTTTAAGATATCGCTTCCCAACTTGAAGAAATCCGCATTAAGCAGTTTGAGGTTCTTGTCCCTCATCGTTGCCGATAATATGTTAAAAAGTACAGCATCCTTTTCAACTGCGACAACGAGCTTTGCCTTACTGCAGAGTTTCTTCGTCAACATGCCTCTTCCAGGACCTATCTCTATGACATTCTTCCCTTCAGCGTGCACTGCCTCTATCTCAGCTATGTGCTCGTTTACAAGGAAGACCTGTCCCAGTCTCTTTTTTGGTCTCGGGTTAAGCATAAGAAAACCAATTAATGCAATAATATAAATTGTTCTTATCAATTAATAATTGCATAGTGATCCGATGAAAGGGCAGTCTGCGATAGAATTTATATCAGTATATGGTTTTATGCTGATAATAGCAGCACTTTTTATAGCGTTGATAGTGCTCTTTGCGTTTGCAGCCCAGAATTCCATAAAGACTTCGCAGTGCGGCAGCTTTGGCGGCTTCTACTGTGTTAGTGCCCAAGTAGTATCTAACGTGGTTACTAGGAATTCCATAGTATTCTTTGCGCTTGATACCCAGCAGAGCATACCTATAAATGTCACAGGTGTAAATGTGATAATAGACAATGGCACTTATTCAGGGACATGCACACCGCATGTACCTACACCAGAATACCCTATGAATTGCACGGCTTATACGAATTTCGTAAGGATAGGCCAGCAGGTAATCGGCTCTTATACGCTAAACGGAAGGTATTGTAACTCGCCTCTGAACAATGTGCTTTCCGGAGCATGCACATATCAGAATGTCATATACTCGGGTTCATTCTCTACTTATGCTTCAAGCAGACTTAGTTTAGGATATCAGAATGTACAGTTAGTGCCTGCAGAAGTAGTAGGAACTGTAAGCGGTACATTCAATTTTCCGCAGGCCGTTTCTGTAGCTCCCGACGGTTCATACGCATATGTTACTAACATGTTTGGAGGTTCGGGATTCTTTGGGTATATGTCAGTAATAAGCACTTCTACAAATACAGTTACAGGCAGTATCAACTCGAATATGAACTTGCCACATGGCGTTTCCATAGCTCCTTCAGGCACATATGCATACGTGTATAACCAGAATTCATTCAGTTACCCTCCATATATAGAAGCGATAGACACGGCAGGCGGTTCTGGATTATATAGAGTGTCAGCTTACAATGGCACGCCGCCAGGTAGTATTGCCATCTCCCCTTCAGGAACATATGCTTACATGTCAGGGCAGATCTATGGTTTTCTTTCAGTTGATACTTCTACAAACCAGGTATTATCTGTAAACATTCCGCAACTGTTTCTAGGCTCTCAGGCTGCTGCTTTTTCTCCTAGTGGGAATTATGCATATATGCTAGGCATGTCCAACGTGATTGTACTTAATACTGCAGGTTATGCTGTTGT
>DAHUYR010000039.1 GCA_027315135.1 Microcaldota archaeon | reverse complement strand
CCGGAGTACTAGCTGAATCCGTGACTCCTATGCAATAGCTGTTTGTTGTTGTTGGACTTACTGATAATGTGTCTGTTGTTCCTGATATCGATGAATGTGTTGCAAGGACGTTTACAGAATCCTGTGCGCAGGTGTTCCCTGCAGGTCCTGTGTACCATTTGACTGTATATGGAGAGGTTCCTCCTGACCACGTGCCGGTAAGCATTATGTTTTGTCCTGAATCTATAGTTGGATTTGACGGGGAAATAATAGGAGTTGACATGGCTGAATGTGATAGGACTTCCTCTGTCAGGCTTACTGTAGGAACTCCAGTATTTATTATTGACACGTTTGTGCCTGTGCCTCCTGCCGCATATGTAGCGTAAGCATAGGTCCCTGATGGAGAGAAGGCTACCATGCCACTGTTGTGACCGCCGAATAAGTATATTGCACCATCAGCTGGAGAGTTGGTTGCAGTATCAATTATTGCCATCGTAGTGCCATTGTCAGTATATGCATAGGTGCCTGCTGGAGAAATAGCTATGCCAGGGTAGGTGATGAAACAACATATGTGCCCTGTGACGGTGTTGGTGGCAGTGTTAATGATAACGGCGTTATTGGAACCGTAATTTATTACGTATGCATAGGAACCAGATGGGGAAATTGTAATCCCTTGAGGGGCTGAAAATGCTGCAGATGTTATTGCGTTGATCACCGTATTGGTTGCTGTGTTAATGATTACTACATTGTTGCTGTTGTCGTTTGTTACATAGGCATACGTGCCGGAAGGGGAGAAAGCCACGCCGAAAGGTTCGTTGAAACCTGAAGTTATTGAATTTATTACCGTGTTGGTCGCTGTGTTTACTATTACTACATTGTTGCTGCCGTAGTTTGTTACGTAGGCATAGGTGCCGGAAGGGGAGAAGGCTGTACTTTGCGGAGATGAGAATCCTGGGCCAAACTGGCCTACGTAAGTGTTGGTTGCTGTGTTTATAATTCTTAGATTATTCGAGTATATGTCAGTCACGTAGGCATAGGTTCCGGAAGGGGAGAAAGCCACGCCGACCAGCCCGTCTAAACTGCTGCTCACCGATATTGGACTTGATATGGAATAGGAGTTTATTATGTTGTCAGTGACATAAACGCAGTAGTAGGTATTTAATGAAGGAGATACTGAGGAGAAGGTTGCCGTATTTGACGTTAATCCTATGTCCTGCTGAACAAGGGTTGACTGCTGGTTGCAGGTTGATGTAGGAGAGGAGTAAAGAGATGCTCCGTAAGTCGGTGTGCCTCCGGACCATAATGCCGTTATTGACACTGACTGACCGCTGTCTATTGATGGATTGGATGGGGAGAGAGATGGCGGAGCCAAGGCTGGATTTATTGTCACTACAGAATTGGATGAGAATGTTGTTACTGCACCTGCAGCAGAGGAGTCGGTGACTCCTACGCAGTAGCTGTTTGCAGTGGTTGGATCTATAGTTATTGAATTTGGAAGGGATGCCATTCCAGCATATGTGGCAAGCACATTTGCTGAATCTTCAGCACAGCTGTTTCCCGCCGGACCGGTGTACCAGTTGACTGTATATGGAGGCGTTCCTTTGTGAACAGTACAACCACACGCATATCCAGGCAGTACTGCAGCAATTACTATCGGAGATCCTGAATCCATAATCAGATTATGTGGAGACAGTCCCGGGATGCCTAGAGAAGGGTTTACAGTCACTACATCATTTGCTGAGAGTTGTGTTACTAAAGTACTGGCTGAATCCGTCACTCCTATGCAGTAGGAGTTTGTGGTCGTCGGGCTTACTGATAGTGTGTTTGATGTTCCTGTTAATGATGAATGTGTTGCGAGGACGTTTGTACTGTCCTCTGCGCAAGTATTCCCTGCAGGTCCTGTGTACCATTTGACAGTATATGGAGATGTTCCTCCTGACCATGTACTGCTAAGGATTACTGATTGTCCGCTGTCTATTGTAGGGTTGGATGGGGAGATTGATGGTGTTGATAGTGCTGAATTTATTATGAAATTTGAGGAGTATCCTGATGTTACTGTGTTTGTTCCTGAATCTGTTAATACTACATTGGCTTCTTCTGGGCTGTTTGCTGTATCTGCACTTATTGTTTGGAAAGTATATGTTGTCGAACTTGCCGTTTGTCCTGTAAGAAGGTCGTTGTGGGTTATCGTGCCTGTTGTTACTGAATTGACTACAAGGACATTGTATGTGAATGAGCTGACACATCCACTCTGTGTGGCTGTGAAGCTTTCATACTGTCCTGCGTCTACTACTGCGTTTGATGGGTTTGTTATAGTCACCGAACAGGCAGATGCTGTCTTTACTGCAACGATAAGAACTGCAAACAGAAGTATTCCTGCAACCCTGTAATTCATCAAATACTACCTTAGTATGTTTTGTGAAGCGTAAGTTTAAATACAGCTATATTTAATGGTGAGAATTTAATAAATATTACATTCTGAATGAGTTTCGATATTAATTTGATGTTTTGTCGTACTCCTACTGCCTTGATTTGGACAGTAATTATCAAAAATATGCATTACGAATGCAATACTGCGACAGAGTAGAAGGTGTGAGAGGAGGCCTTATAGACTGCTTCAGATTATGGAGGACTTAAAGAAAGAAAACAGAAAATTATGGACAAGAGAGATATACTGAGGGACGGACTCCGCAGATATAGAAACTGGAACGTCTCTTCTTCTAGGGTTCCCCGTTTCTGAAAGACCTTGAAACGATGGCAGTTGTCCGTATGTAGCAAGGCATAAAAACCCTATAAAGGCCATACAAAAGCTTTAAATTTAATAGCTAGGATATATTGATTGTGTTTTTATGATTGGAAAGGAAAGCAGCGATAGCAAGCCGGTTTCAATAGCAAAGGTACTTGAAGTGCTGGAACACAGGAAGAAGGACGGGGAGCTGGGCTATGAACAGGAGCTTGTCTATGAGTATGCAAAGAAGTTCTCCAAGCTGAGTGAGTCTGATTCTAAGAAGATGGGCAAGGAGCTTGAGGAGCTAGGCCTTAGGGACAAGACCGTGTTCAAGATCATAGAGATACTGCCTGTGGACATTTCACAGCTTAAACTGATACTTGTGATGGAGAGAAGGGCATTGGAGGAGCAGGAGATAGCTAAAATAATGAAGGTTGTTGATAGCTACAGGAAATAACGGAGCTTGGTGGGGCAGATGGAGGAAATAAGACGAGAGAACCTTGAGGAGTATGCAATAGTCTTAGACTATATGCCTTCCGGCAGAGCCTCGTCAGTCAGTGCAGAGCCCCTTGTCCAGCTTCTGGGAGAGAACAGGTTCACTTTATTGGAAGCTGCAGCGAAGAACCATGATATAAAGTCAGGTGAGCGCGTATACATAGGGAAGGGAGAGAGAAACAAGATATCAATCATCAAAGGCAGGCTGAACTATTCTGATCTTACTGAAGTGGCAAAGAGCGAGCTTTCAAGAGCCATATACAAGGTAATAAAGGAGAATGAAAAGCACTTCGTAGATGTCTTCAACAACGCTTCACCTCTGAATATAAGGATGCACTCCCTTGAACTGCTTCCGGGAGTCGGGAAGAAGCATCTTTCTGCAATTCTCGATGCCAGGGAGGATAAGAAATTCGAGAGCTTTGATGATATAAGCAAGCGTGTATCGCTGCTGCAGGATCCTGCCAAATTGCTAACCGATAGAGTAATAGAGGAATTAAAAGGGGAGAGCAGGTTCTACATATTGACAAGGCCTCCGAGCCAAATCAGATAATGCGTATTGCATCTTTACTTTTCAGCTGCAGGTTCTGTCTAATTTAGCTTCTTTTGGACTCTTTAGAGAGTTATAGTAGATGCGTTCCTTTGAGCAGCAGGATTATGCTAAATTCATATCTTCTATCCTAAAGACGCATTGTAAACGCCTGATGATAGCTAATGAAAGGATTAAGACTTATAGAATGGAGTTTATGCAGCTTCAAGATGCATCTGAGGCACTATCAGCTTCCTTATGGTGGATTTTGATACCGCCACTTCAACAACATATGCCCCGCCTCTCTTCTCGACAACTGTGCCTGATCTGCCCTTGTATCTTGGATGAGGTATATCTTTCTTATTACCCTTTGGCAATATGATTACCTTTGCACCTATGTCGAAGGACTTTATTCTCTTTGTGAGACCAAGCCTTGAGGGATTGTGCTTTTTTGATAAGTATCTTGTCCTTCCTGCGAATAGTCCGTGTGATTTATTGACCATAGTAACTACCTAGAAAATCGTTTCAGCACTCTTATGTAAAGCGTAACATATATAAATACCTTTCATTTCATTTATAAATGGTCATAACATGGTAAAGAAACCTGCAGCCAAGAAAGCTGGTAAGATAGTTGTTAATCCTACATTCAAAATAGAGAATATTGTAGCAAGCGCAGATCTGGGAGTCGAACTTGACCTGTACGCCATTGCTAAATCCTCTGCAGACGTAGACTATGAGCCTGAACAGTTCCCTGGAGCGATATGCAAGATACATAATCCAAAGACTGCAATATTACTGTTCAAGAACGGCAAGATAATCTGCACAGGGGCAAAGACAGAGGCAGATATAAAGAGGGCAATAGATCAGGTAGTCAAGATAGTGAGGAACTATATATTGGTAAAGTCCTAATTCCACGTTTCAGTACTTTATCAGTGAGATGACTTTGTTTCCGCCTAGTTTCTCCCTTCCTTTAAGGAATTCCAGCTCTATAAAATATATGAGGCATGCGACCTCTCCGCCGGCTTCTGCTACAAGCTCAGTTGCGGCTTTTGAGGTGCCTCCTGTCGCCAATAAATCATCCACTGTGACAACTCTGCTGCCTTTGCTTACTGCATCTGCATGCATCTCTATCGCCGCATTTCCGTACTCTAACGCGTACTCCCTGCTTATCGTATTATACGGCAGTTTGCCTTTCTTCCTTAGCGGTATGAATCCTTTTCCCATCTTATATGCCAAGGCTGAACCTATTATGAAGCCTCTTGCTTCTATACTGGCGATGTATTCAAATTCCATCTCAGACAACTTGGCTGCCATGCTTTCTATCACTGATGAAAATGCCTCCGGGTCCTTCAGCACAGGAGTTATGTCCTTGAACACTATGCCTTTTTTTGGATAATCCCTGACGTCTCTGACCAGAAATCTGACTTTGTCCAGCTTCTCTTCCATGATACGACCAGAAGTATGCTGTTTAGGCAGACTTATAAACGTTTATAAATCCAATAATGTTAATTATCTTGCCGTAGTAGATGATAGGATGGCATTGAGGCATTTACCAAAAACATTGGCGCTCATACCTGACGGGAACAGGAGATGGGCAGCACGCAACAAGTTGTCAGTATTGAAGGGTTACAACCACGGAGTCAGTAAGTTTATAGACTTCAGCGAGTGGTGCGTCAACGAAGGCATACACAACATTACAGTGTGGGCCTTCTCATCAGAGAACATCAACAGACCAAAGAGAGAGGTAAACGCACTCTTCGGGATATATGAAAAGGCAGCGACAGACAGAGAGCTTATGGAAAGGATACATGAAAACAAGATGCACATCAACATAATAAGCAATCCTGCAGTCATGCCGAAGAAGCTTGTTTCCATCCTTAGCAGAATAGAGGAGGAGACTGCTCAATACAATGATAACGTAATCAACATGCTACTCGGATATGGAGGGAAGGCAGATATCGAGTTTGCGATTGAAAAGATGAAAAAACTGAAGAATTTCAGCGTTACTGAATTTTCAAGAAACCTGATGTCGAAGGCGATACCGAACATAGACATGATAATAAGGACATCGGGGGAGATGCGCCTGTCCGGGTTCATGCCTTTGCAGTCGACTTATTCTGAGCTTTACTTCTCGCAGAAACTCTGGCCTGACTTTACCAAAAAAGACTTTGACCTGGCAATTGCAGAATATGGCAGGAGAGAAAGGAGGTTTGGAAAGTAATGTGTTCCTATGAAGGGAAAAAAGAAAAACATCTCCGATTATGCTTCTTATTTTAACATACGGTTGCCAAAAAGCACCACATTGCTCGGACTTCTGATAGTATTCGGTGTTTTGGTTGGGATTGCGGCTGCAGTAGCTGCGCATCACAATAGTCTGAACAGTATAGGGGTGCTTAACGGAGTGAGTGCCGGAGTGATTGTGGTCACGGTGCCTGCGATACTTGCAGCGCTTTTCTTCAAGGCGATGAAGAGAGGAATGAAGATCAGGCATATGCTGTTTGCAACTTTAATAGCAACGGCGCTGTATGCGTTCTTTATCATAATAGACGCGCTTGCCTTTGCATTGCTCAAAAGCAGCGTACTCGAATACGTGATACTGATACTTGCGAATGCGGCAGTGTATGGATACTGGTTCATAGTAGGCAAGATGATTGTTGGTCAGAAAAAGAGCGCGGTGATAACCTCTGCGTTCCACCCGATCGTAAACATGCTATTTTACCTGCTCCTTGGAGGATATCTGCTTGACATAGTGCTTCCGTTAAACCAGGCGCTCATAAAACTTTACGGAGGCATGATAGTCTTTCTTGCGCTGGGTTACGTCTCCATATACCTGATAGAACGTCCTGGGAAGAAGACACTTGACACTCGGCCTGTCGAGATATTCTCGATGATGGCTGAGCAATGGCTGTATAACATAACCAAGAACCGGAGCCCGATGCTTGCAAAAGGCACAAAGCGCGACATAAGGATAAACATGCTGCTGCTGAAAGGAGTGAAAAACAGATCCATGTTCGTACTTCCTGACCTGCATTATGGTCCTTTTGCCGGAGTGGGAGGAGGACTTCTGCCGGAGAGGCTTGGCAGCCTTGTGCATGACAGGCATGGCGCGGTGCCTTTCATAATGCACGGAGCGGTAAACATAGATGATAATCCTCTGTATATGCACCAGATAGAGATAATGGAGGGCAGCATATCCGAATATGCGGATAGCATGCTGAGAAATGGCACAAAGCCAGTGTACGGAGATGTTGCCTTTGGCTCCAGCGGAAGATGCCGCGTGATAGACATAGCGATGAACGATGCTAATATTGCGATTCTCAGCAAAGCCCCTTATGTTACGGAAGATATTGCACGTGAGGTGGGCATGAGGCTTGAAAGTCTGGAAGCATTCAGGAAGAAGCAGGTCTTCCTTATCGACAGCCACAATTCAAGATTTGAATCCGCTCCTGAAGATGAGCTGAACGGAGTTTATGACGGCAGCAAGTATGAGCGTTCCTATGCAGATGCGATAAGCAAGGCTGTTTCCCGAAATAAGAAGCTGAAGAGATTGAAATTCGGTTCAAGCACAATGAAGCTTGGAAGCGTTTTGGATAGACATGATCTTGGAGCAGGATATACCAGTGCGGGGGTCTTTGATTTTGGAGGCAGGAAGTTCTGCATGATATACTTTGACGCAAACAACATGCTGCCTGGATTTAGGAGCAGCATGATAGAGTATGTAAAAAAGAATTTTGGCATGGATGCAGAGGTGTGCACGAGCGACACCCATTCGGTGAATACGCTGGCAATGTCTGCGATGAATTCCCTTGGAAGATACACAAAGGAACGCGAGATATATCCGCATATAAACAGGCTTGTTTCAGAAGCGGTATCGAACCTTGAATATGTAAGCGTATCGCACAGGACCGTAATAATTGAGGACTTTTACACTTGGGGGGAACACTCCTTCGAGAACATACTTAAAATGGCGAGCGACATAGGGAACGTGATAAGGCATGTCCTTCCCTTTGTTATAGCTGCCGCTTTTATAATAG
>DAHUYR010000035.1 GCA_027315135.1 Microcaldota archaeon | reverse complement strand
GAGAACGTAAACAGCGCATACATCAAACCATTGTATACAAAGAGCGTAATATCAATAACTAATGTTTCTACTGATTCATGTATTGCCCAAGGTGGCTGCGTAGTCACTGTCAATGGGACCGGCTTCTTCAATAGCACTACTGTAGATTTTGGAAGTGTATCGTCAAATTCGGTTAACATCACCAACAGCACTAGCATGCATGTTGTTGTGCCTACCGGGGTGGCGGAGCAGAATGTCTCTGTAAGTGTACAGAATAAGTATGGCGTCAAAGCAATCTGGAATAGGACATTTAATTATGGGTATACGTTCATAGCAGATAATTTTACAAATAATCTGAACTTTACCGGGTGGAATGAAACTGGCACATGCTGTGTTACAGGAGGAACATTATATACCGTTACTGGCGGACAGACAACTTTTGACAATACCATAACCCCGACACCGATATACGGCACGCATGAGGCGATGATATGGTATCCGTTCAGGCAAGGAATTGTCGATATAAACGGTACAGAAATGACACTTGTAAGCGGAGATCCGTTTGGTCCCTCTAGTACTGGCATATACCTTGGCGGATATTACGGGATGGTAACAAATAATGCAAGCATATTGCATTGGTTATATGGAAGCAAATTCAATACAAGTGGCAGTTGGATCAACCAGAATATAACAATATTCGAAGAATCACGAAGGATAACCTCTGTGACTAACTCTACGCAGATGATATTGAACTATACTGCAGGAGGAAACACAGGATATTTCATACCTGATAAATGGTGGGAAGGGTTTTACCATAAGATTTCTTCATGCGCAAGTTCGACGGAATGCACCCTGACACAGAATCTAGGCGTGGAGAAAAATATGCCGTATACGCAGGGAAGCGATGATCTGAATAATGATTTCGGGCAAGGATTCCAGACCAACAGACCAACAACAATGTTTGTACGGGGATATGTCTACTTCCAGGCGCCAACAAACGGAGGACCATTTGGCCAGAGAAAAGTGTATTATCTGAAAGAAGCTTGCGGCGGAGCAACAAATATCAGTTGTGGGGGAGAGGCATACATACTAAGCTCATATGCATCTGATTCTAATCATGGAACTGTAAACATAAATGGAACTTCTGTAAATTGGGTATCCGGACAGCAATTCTCGACAGATAGTTCATGGAATGGAAAGGGGATACTCATAGATGGCAAAAAGAATTACAGTATAGCTTCAGTCACTAACTCTACACACTTGACGCTGACATCCAGTGCAGGCGTACAGAGCAACATAACTTATTCATCCTTAGTAAGCCAAATAGGCCTTTCATCTGGAATACAATCAGGATTTCATAACAACACGCTTTACGATTCTGCCCATGGTATGCAGTGTCCGTGCCTAAACTTCAACCAGTGGTATGAGATTCAGATTCAGGTAGTTCTCAATACCCCAGGACAGGCAAATGGTTACTTTAACGTATGGATAAATGGACAGTATAGACCTGATCTTTCTGCAGCAGGAGTAGACTTGAGAAATGTAAGTGGCATTGATCAGGGATGGCAGTGGGTGGAGATTGGTAGACAGCTAGATGCAGGAGATGCAAACAATAGTCGCATAGCGTGGGAGAATGAGTACAGGTTCTGGGATGCAGTATCATTATCCAATGCGTACTTACCTTCGCCTGTGCAACTGAAGCCACTGAGCATGGCAACAACAACCACATATACCACCACATCAACAACAGTAACTACAAGCACTTCTACAACAGTAACTACAAGCACAGCAACCACTGTAACTACAACAGCTTCTGGAAATGGGAATGTTGGTGGTGGCGGAGGCGGAGCTGCACCAGGAGGCGGAGGATCGTCATTACCTACAGTGCTGCCGTACAACACCACAAGCGATTATGGATGGAAGGTGCTGAATTTCTCGCAGGACGACTCCGAGAATGTGAAGATAAACGGAAGGCTTTTCGGCATAACTCTCAACTCGATATCGCCAAAATCCGCAGATGTCACTATTAACGGAGCGTCTTACGCGCTTGATTTAGGTACTCAGATGGCTATCGGAGGTGGTTATTTCCTTAACCTGAGTTATGTGTCATACCTTCCAATAATAGATACAGTGACGTTAGAGCTATATGCAAATAGTAGCAAAACCTCCACTTCTTCGAATAGCTCTACTAAGAATTACAATGTATCTATAAGTTTGAACAGCAGCAGTTTCCCTGCAGGAAGCTCCCATTACATTACAGCATATGTAGAGAACCAGACAGATACCGTTGCAGTATATGCAAATGGAGTGTTGGAAGCTGAGGGGAAGGGCACAGCATCATTCAACATAGACGTGCTTGCAAAGGGCAATTACACACTGCAGGCATGCGATATCAGCATATCCCCTAGATCATGCAGTTCCACTGAAAAGTTATCGATACTTGCACCTGTAACTACGATTGCAACAACAATATCTGCAGTGGCGACAACTGGCCAAGGTCCTAGTAATTCGTCTGGTAATTACATGGATTACGTCTTGATAGTGATTGCAGTCATAGCAATAGGGATAGTCGTTGATGCAATGCTTCGCTATCGCAATAAGAGATTAGGAAACGATGGTAGCAATAGCAATACCAGTACAGATCAGAATAATGAGATTCAGCAGCAGGTTGATCCACCGCAGGTTAAGCAGCAGGGCGATGATCAGGAGCTGCCCAAAATATGAACTTTTCAGCTGTTTTAGCAATGTTGTAGATAATTAACCATTAGGGGCCGAATCTGCAAGATAAGAGAGATAACGGAGAGTTAAAATGTGTCGGAGTTAGTTGAATTTAAATAAAGCAACAGTCATAGGTAATTATGAAGATAAAACTCAGTCCTAACGCTTACTACATAGCAGGGCTCATGTCCAAGACAATGGAGGAGAACAATGCGATAGGCATAAAGACAGGAATGCGTGAGCTTGAGGAGCGCTTCGTTGAGATAGCACTGAATGATTTTAAGATAGACTCAAAGAAGATACTTGTTGAAGAGGGTGAAAGACATGTGCACGTATACTTTTATCATTCGCAGATAGCAAAACAACTCAAGTCTGTTATAAAGAGTTCACCGAAGATATTCACAAAAAGAGATATGAAATCGGCAAGCTACATTGCAGGCATATTCGATGCTGCAGGGCATGTGGGAAAAAGCGAATTCAAGATTAACGGACTGACAGCTGCAGATGTTTTTATCCTTGAGAATCTTGGAGTGCATACTCATGGAGACAAAATATTGAATATAGGCAGCTTCATGAGCCTTGTTAAAGGAAAGAGTATAGTCCTTGAGCGACATCCGGTGTAAAACCCTTTTCCTTAAGTTCGTTTTTCGTCTAATAAACTTAGACTGTTTAAATATGATATTCTTCCCTTATTTATCCATAAGTCTAGAGTGTGTGTAGCTATGGGCATCATTATGGTAGATTTCAAGAATCGCAAGCATACTGATAGTTTTAGGAGAGCCCGTAGACAGGATGATGGAAAGGAAGATGGGGGGAAATTAGAGAATAAAGCAGCTTTGACAGGATTTGTGACAGGTGTTGCAATCACAGTTGCTGTGTCAATAGCTTTAGCAGAGCTCCCGAAGATTGAGCATAACTTTCATGTAATTAAGCGCGATGAAGTGGTGGAGAGCGTGTTGAACGGGAACCGCTTCTCTAGCGCTAACAATCAGCAATACCTTTTAGATATGCTCAGTGCCTATCGTGCTAAAGCCAAGGCATCGGAGAACTGGGCAGGTTATGAGGTGGATGGTACGCCAGGAACTTTCAGTGGCGTATCAACTGCATTTACCGTTCCTAAAATTACATGGAGTGGCAGCAAGGCAATAGACATGTGGGTGGGGTTAGGAGGAAAACCTTCAGAAGGTTTGATACAGGCAGGTGTAAGCGCTTCTGGAAGCTACATTAAACCATGGATAGAAGAGCTTCCGAAAGCTGCCAACTTTATAAACAATATGCAAATAAGGCAGGGAGACAAAATAAGCATAAGCATAAGAAATATGGAAAAGGACGGGAAGGGCAGTTTCTGGGCCGTCAGCTTTGTTGACAAAACCACTGGAAAGAGCATCTATGAAAAAGTGAATTACAAAGCATCGATCCATTCTGCAGAGTGCATGGTTGAGAGCCCTAGGACAGACTTAAGCCAGAATAATCCTATCCTTCAGAATATGCCTGATTTTGGTACGATAACGTTCAGCACGTGCACCCCAAGTCTTACCGCACAGGGAATAGATGAGGCAAACCATGCTCTTAATAGTAACAGCAAGTCCATTGGAGTGCTCTTCATGAGCATCTTGAGAGACGATGGCAGATTCGCTACAAAGATTACGGATGTACGCAATGACGGGAGATTTAGTGTGAATTATGTTAATGATGGTCCTTTCTTGTTTACCGGATACAGGGTTTCTGAAACATCCTCCAAGTTGCGTTAAGGCGTTTGCAGCGTGCCCTTGTCCTTCTCTACAGTCAATCTCTAGTTTTATGCTAGTAGAATTAATAGAGAGATACAACATAGATCCAGAAGCTGTCGAGCAACTTGGACAAATTCTGTTTGGAAATTAGAGCGGAAAGATTGGAGGAGAAGATATTTGCAAATGGGCCCGATGAGATTTGAACTCATGACCTCACGATTATCAGTCGTGCGCTCTAACCAAACTGAGCTACGGGCCCACTAATTGTCTTTTATGACCTCTGCCTTTTTATCCTTTTTCAATTCGTCTGCAAGGAGTGCAAGGTCATTTTTCAGCACATATTCGTTCTTCGGAAATCTCAAGACCGCAGACGGATGCAGAGTTATTATGTACTTTATACCATCCTTCCTGAATATCCGCCCCCTGCTTTTGGATATAGAGTCTTCTCCGAGTATCGTCTTGGCAGCAACCCTTCCAAGCAGAACGATGTAATCAGGCTTTAGTATTAATATCTGTCGTAGGATGAACGGCTTGCACTTTTCTATCTCTTCTTTGGAAGGCTCTCTGTTCTTGGGTGGAAAGAATTGTACGACGCTCGTGATATAGATATTTTTCCTGTATACCTTAGTCTCGTTGAGCAATCGGTCAAGCAGCATTCCGCTCCTTCCGACAAACGGCCTTTTCTGCAGATCCTCATTTGCTCCTGGTGCCTGGCCTATGAACATTGTTCCTGTGTCCAATGGACCTTCTCCTGGCACAAAATTCTTGGAAAGATCCCATTCTTTAGACCCTTCCGGCAGCTTTGCATATTCGTTATTCAGCTCCTGCATCTTATCCGTCTTTTCTATATATTCGGCTACTTTTGGAAGTATCTTCAGAAGATCCTTGTGCTTCAGCATTGGGCCTGCTTTTTTAATCGGAGCCCACTCATACCCTATATGCTCCTCAGATATCTTTACCTTGCTGCTGTTAGTTTTTGAGATAAAGAATTTAACGCTCTTTGAGATTTTTTCCTTGCCGCTTGTGAAGACGTAATGCGTTGATATGTGAAAATGATTGAAGAGCTGCACAGTTAGTCCGGTTTCCTCTTTTATCTCGCGTATCGCAGCCTGCTCTGCAGTTTCCCCTTTTTCTATGTGCCCTTTTGGAAGATCGTATGCGTCCCTGCCCTCTTTCTTCAGTAAGAGCAGGCTTATGCCAGATGTACTTTTTCGGTATATGAAAGCGCCTGCAGAGTATTCGAACTTCATCTCGACACCAGGGAGTTATATATGCAGTACCTTTCGTTGATACTGTTCAACTCGGTAGCGTTGTAAGTTGCAGGGTTGAATATGTTTAGTATGTAGGAGTGCCAGTCGACTGGGGTGCAGTTCTCCGCACTTATCTTTGAGAACAGCGCCTCCGGAATTATAGCATACTCCTTTACCATAGTGTAATTATACTGGCTTATCTGGAATATCCCGCTTCTTTCGAATACTGATAATTGGATGCCGTTAGATGAGAGCAGATAGTAGGTAGTGGTGAAGCCTGAGCTGTTCATGAATATGAATGACTCTGTTGATGTAGAGTTTCTCAACAGGTTCATTACAGGATTGTCGTAAGGCTTCGTAAGGATGACGAGAGTCACATTCTTGTCAGTAGTTGTTTTATTGTACAGATAGAGAGTGGCAGCGCTGTTGTTGTCGTATATCAAAATCTCACTCGTATAATTCTTCATTTTTATAGCATTGTTGAAATATTGCACCGTATAATTCTGCGTGAAGTTGAAGCTCGGATTTATTGTCAGGTTCATTGGAGAAATGTATGAATTGCCATAACTGAAGAGCACGTAGTATGCTATGCCAAATATTATTGCTATCGCAAGCGCATAACCGTATCCTCTTGTCTTCTTGCCCTTTGCATTGTTTAACATAGGCACCTCAAGACCGAACCTGCCTGCTGCAAGAAGCATTATTACCAGTGTCAGGTAGAAGAGCAAAACTCCTACGAAAAGATGTATTGTCAATAATGTCTGTGAAGGCCCTGATGTGAACCATAGCGCAGTTATTGCTGACATTCTAGCTATGTTAAGTATGAGAAGCAGCATTATCCCTGACGCTATCCATTTTAGTTTGTCCCTGTTTGTGCCGTTGTAAAAGTACGCTACAGGCACAAGCATGAACAGGAGCCCGAGTATCGCGCCAAGGCCGACACACGACTGTCCAATACCTATGCTCGCGTTGTTTAGAGTTATTGTTATCGGAGGAGAGAATTTGAGTGCCGGTATGAACAGCTTTTCTATCCAATATACTATTGCGCTGTTTGCAGAGGTGAATGCCTGATTCTGCATAAGCACTGGCAGCAGCACTACCGGCGAAGCAAAAACCGAGTATATTATTATCGAACGGAATTTCTTCAGGTTCTTTGTTCCGAAAGTGAGTATTGAGAATGCAGCCACAAATATCGGAAGGAACAGAAAACCGATACCGAAAGCGGAAAACTCAAACGAGAGTGCAAGTTTTGCGTATGCGGTAAGCAGTATGCCGACGACTGAGAGGATTGCTCCGATTGCAATGTCATTTCCCTTCACTTCAGGCAGGATCTTCTCCTTCAGTTTGAATATGAAAAATACTGGGAGCATTAGCAGAGGGATAATTAGGTATGTTGATGGGTCTGTGTCGCTTATCCCAGGCTGCACCGCATTCATGTAAGCAGCGATGACGAGCAGGAGGGCGATAATGATTATTGCTGTTGATATTAATCCGGACCGTTTCATCATGACACCTTTTGTCCTCAGCCGATATGGACTTCATCATATTTCAGCAGTTACTCTTGTCTTCACAGGACAGTATTTAAAGGTAGGGAAAGATTATATACTGTCCGTTAATCTCTGTCGGGTTCTCCAATGAAAGCATATAGATATGTGAGCCATACTGCAGACATAGCATTCGTAGCAAGTGGGAGAAATGTTGAAGAGTGTATAGAGAACGCCTGTTCTGCGATGCTTAATGCAATGCTCGATCTTCCAAGGATAAATGAGATCAAGGCAGGGGTAAAGAGTATAATGGTGAAAGAGAGCGCGGACAACATTGAATATTTAACATGGTTTACTCTGGAGCATGTGCTTGAGGAAGTAGATGACAAGATGCTGAATGCATTTGAGTTCAGGGTTGACAGGCTGTTTGAGACCAAGAAGAAGAAAAGCCTGCATGGCAGGCTGTATTACAAGGATTCCTCTGAGGACTGCAGATTATTGAGCATAAAGGCAGTAACTCCGCATGATATGAAAATGACTAAGAGGGCTGGAATATACAGCATAAAGGTAACTGCTGACGTTTAGGTGTGCAAATGTCTGAAAGGATCAACAAACTTTTTACAAGGATATACAAACGTTACGATATCATGAATCATTTGTTCAGCCTTGGGACAGACAAGCTGTGGAGGAGAAGGGCAGAGATGATGGCGCTTTCGGATCCGAATTGCTGCAGAGTAATAGATATAGGCGCAGGCACCGGAGACCTTTCGATAGGCATAGCGCTCCGCGCCATGAAGAAAAATAGGAAGATAAGCATAGAAGCAGTAGATATGAACGATGAGATGATGGGGTTGGGCATGGCGAAGGCCAGAGTAAAGGGCATTGAAAGTATAAGGTTTGCAAAAGGTGATGCTCTCAGCCTTACATACGACAACAGCTTTTTTGACACAATGGTATCCTCTTTTGTGCTCAGGAACCTTGATGATTTTGAGAGATTTGCAAAGGAAGCGCATCGCGTTATAAAGCCGGGAGGGAGGATAATTCTTTTGGATATGGCAGTGCCTGAAGGGTCGTCTAAATACCTGTTCACCGCTTACTTCAGAGTAATGCGCATAATAGGAAAGCTTGTAGACAAAGAGGCCTATGATTGGCTCACCAGCAGTGTTGCAGCATATGACAAAAGGAAGGCGGCATCGCTGCTTGAGAAGAATGGATTCGCAAATGTTAAGACAGAGAATGTCTTTCCAGGAGTCGCGTTTATTATAAGGGGAACGCGTCAATAGGAAGCCAGCATTCCAGCATATCTTGAGAGCATGTTTCGCATACCTTCATCCTTGATACTTGACAGGCCTTTGTCAGTATACTTGTCCATTAGCGCCTTTGCTTCATCGACAGCTGCTCTTCTGTTCAGTCCATCGTTTTCCATCGATAGTATGATATTTGGCTTCCTGCGCTTTGATGCAGCTTCCTTCTTATGATCAGATATATCATCCTTTATCTGAAATGCTATGCCGAAGTTTATCCCAAAGTTATAGAACTCCTTTGCACTTTTGCTCTTAATGTGAATTGGCACGGATGAACATGATGCTCCTATCAATGAAGCGCTCTTCAGTCTTGCTATCTCTAAGTATTCGCTTATGTCCGGAACTCTCTCTTCGTTGTAGAATGAGTAGTCCAGCAGTTCACCTGCACACATCTCCAACGCTGCCTTTGCCATTGAGTCCATGACCTGCTTCCCATATGCAGAGGAAAGCTGGATGGCTTTTGAGATAAGCGCATCTCCTCCCAGTATTGCTGCCTCCATGCCATACTTGACATGCACCGCAGGCACACCTCTCCTTGTCCTGTCCTGGTCTATTATGTCGTCATGAACAAGAGACGAGGTATGGAGCAGTTCAGCAGCTGCTGCGAGGTCAACGTATTTTCTTGGGTTGGCGCCTATGGAGTGCGCAGCAAGAAGCACTAGTGTAGGGCGCAGATATTTGCCCTTCCTGCTAAGCAGATGTGAAGAAGGTAGATACAGTTGAGAGTTTACAAAATCGTCCTTGCCAAGCGCATTTATGCGTTTTTCCACCAAAGAGACACAGCTTGATACACTGGATGGAACGTAGATCATAGTAGTACCTGATATTCCCATATTACTTATCGGGTTATTAGTTTATAATTTATAGCGTGGCTTTCTCGAGTTCTAGGCTTATCTTATTACCTGGTTTTATTCCTGATTCGTCGGCAAACCCGGAGCATGTCTCTATCACATACATCGCAGGCTTTGATGGCGAATAGTTTCTGGAATTGAATATGGATTTGGCAGGCAACGCGCCTCTTGTTATATCCACTATGCGCATGTTCCGGTCAAGCCACAGTATGTCTATGCCGAACTGCATGTTAAGCATCCAGAATGAGTATCTCCTTTCAGCCGCGAAAATGAACAGCATGCCTTTATCCTTCCGCAGCCTGCTTCTGTACATGAGACCCTTTGCCTTCTTGTATGAATCATCAGCTATCTCAAGCTCTATACGCAGTTTTCCTATCTTTGCAGGCGCATGTTTGTACTTATTATCGGAGAATAGCTTCATGAATCGCAGATAAATGCTCTCCTTCAAATAATCAGCCTACTATTGAGAGACTCTGCTCTCTCAAGAACTGCTGCAGGTAGAACTTGCTGCCTGTTCCCTTTCCAGTAATTCCGCTTCCTTTCCAGCCTACAAAGGTGTGTAGGCCTACTATTGCACCTGTAGTAGCGCTCGTTTCCCTGTTTATGTAAACGACTCCGGATTGTATCGCCTTTGCATATTCCCGTATCTCGCTCTGCTTCCTGCTATACATCCCTGCAGTAAGCCCATATTCGGTATCGTTGGCCTTCTCTATGGCCTCTTCCAGCTTCTTGTAAGTGTCGATAAGTAGGAAGGGCAGGAAGAGCTCCTTGTGGAAGAGAGGGTTTGAGTGGTCTGCTTCTGCGAGTACCGGCTCCACATATATTCCATTTTGCATACTGACAACATTTCCACCATAAATGATCCTGCCTGTTTTCCTTATCTCTTCTACGCTCTGGTTATAGCGCTTCAATGCGCTTGGGCTTATCAGTGGACCTATATAATTCTCCTTCTTTAGCGGATCCCCTATTCTAAGCATGTGCATATGGTCAAGTATCTTCGATACGAGCTCCTCCTTTACGGCTTCGTGGACATACACTCTTGATGTTGCGCTGCACTTCTGCCCGCAGTAGCCGTATGCAGCGCTCACTATTCCTGAAGCTGCAGTTTCAAGGTCGGCATTCTTTGATACTATCACAGGGTTCTTTCCACCCATCTCCACTACAAAGGTTTTTTGCATGCCTGCCTGGAAGGTCTTTGCAATCATCGCAAGACCCGTGCTCTTGGATCCTGTGAATGCTATTCCGTTTACACTCTTGTTAATGACAAGCTCGTCTCCGACCTCTGAGCCCGGGCCTGTGATATAATTGAACACTCCAGCAGGTACCCCTGCCTCTGCGAAGATTCTGTATATCTCAAGCCCTGTAAGCATAGTCGTGTTGTCGGTGGAAGAGGGTTTGAATACGACAGTGTTGCCGGTTATCAGTGCTCCTGAAGACATGCCTACTGATATAGATATTGGGAAGTTGAACGGAGCTATAACTCCGAAAACTCCATACGGCTTTAGCGCTATTGTCACCTTCTCGGCTCTGCCTGGGGCTCCCTGGAAGGCTTCCTTGACCTTCACCTTGCTTTCCATGAGTTTTGTCCTTCGCACATAGCCCTTGTTCTTCTCGAGCTCAAGCGCGTAGTAGTTTAAGAAATCTATGGCTTCATCCACTTCGCCTACGGATTCGTACCTTGTCTTACCATTCTCTATGCTCAGTATCGCAGAGACCCGGAACTTGTTCTTTGAGAAGAGTTCAGCAGCTTTCCTGAATATCCTTACACGCTCTCTGTAATCGGTCTGCGACCAGTCCTTGAACGCATCTGCAGCTGCGTTTATCGCAGCTATTGCCTGCTCCCTGCCTGCCTTCTGAAATTTTCCTATGTATGCATTATCTATAGGAGAATATTCTGCAATCTCCTGGTTCGAGTATGCTTCCTTGCCATTTATGTACAGGGCATGCCTCTTCCCCAGGACATTCTTTTTCACGTAATCGACTGCTTCGTCGAACAGCCTGTCGAATTCCTGCTCCTTTCCTGATTCGGAAAGCTTCTTAAAAGTAGCTTCATTCTTGAAAACAATCATAGAAACAAATATGGTTTTGGTTAAAAATATATAAAAGGTAGCACTACTGACAGCAAGGTATTTATTTTATCGTTGCAATAAGGATGCATGGCGATTCAGGAAATGGTGGAAGAGGCGGAAAAGACCATAGATGTAGTGGGCTTGGTCTCCAAGGAGCCGACATGGAAGGAGCTTCTTGTGGAGCTTGTTGATAAAAACAGGCTTGATCCCTGGAACATGGACATTGTGCAGATAGTCGACAATTATATGGATGCCATAAAGGGAATGAAGAGCCTTGATCTGAAGATACCTGCAAACATAATGCTCGCAGCCTCGATACTTTTGAGAATGAAGAGCAGCCTTCTTGTTATAGGCGTGGATGAACCTGAACCGGAGCCCGCATACTTTGAGAGCGCTGGAATAGAGCGTATCGTAGTTGAACCGCTAAGTTTCAGATCCAGGCTGCCTCCCAAAAGAAGAGTTTCTCTTGACGAACTCATAACAGCACTTGACGAGGCGATGAAGATAAAGGAGCAGAGAAGCGTCACGGCTTCTTTTGTCAGACCTCCTATATCATTTGAAGTTGGAACAACCGACATAAAAGCGGATGCAGAGAGAGTATATGAATACATAAAGAAGAAGGCAGACTCGGAGAATGTGGCCCTGTTCAGTGCCCTTGCAAATGGAAGCGGATCAGGTAACGTCATTCTTGAACTTTTCATACCAATGCTTTATCTTGCTAGCGATAAGAGGATAGCGCTCAGGCAGGATAAATTCTTCGAAGATATATTTGTGACGGTTGCGCAGTGATTTGATGGAACAGGATAGTGAATAC
>DAHUYR010000016.1 GCA_027315135.1 Microcaldota archaeon | reverse complement strand
TTCAAAGCCCTTTGAAGTGGAAGCAGCAAAGGAGTGGAGCGATGACCCATGGTATAAAGACCAGCAGGACAGGCATTTCATAAAAAACAAGGGCTATAATGTAATTAACCGGGGCGAGGCGCAAGGAACTATAATAGGAGGCAATTTATGCACTCTCAATCTGCTTCAAGGTACGCAATATATGCCAAGCATAAAAAACAGTATACTCTTCTTGGAAGATGATGAAGATGTGCGCCAGCATACGTTTGACAGGGATCTCCAGTCATTGATACACCAACCTGGCTTCGAAACAGTAAGGGGGTTAGTAATCGGAAGGTTCCAAAAGGCATCCAACATGACTAATCAATTGCTGGAGAAGATAATCAAGACTAAGAGAGAGTTGGATGGTATGCCTGTAATATCGGGCGCAGACTTTGGGCATACTGCACCGCAAATAACCTTCCCAATAGGAGGAATAGCAAAGATGGCAGCAACTAAAAGCGGTGTGCAATTGAAGATAATGAAACACTGAGAATTCTGAAACATATTTCATAATGGCATACTTGTATGTCAATGGGAACTTAAGCGGAAACTCAACGTTTCCTCTAGGAGCTATCTGCTTCCAGATGTAAAACCTTCCAAAAAGGAATAATTATGACTTATGTAGCAGGAAAAGCATGGCAAAACTGCCAAAAGACTACAACCTAATCTGATATCTAAATCCAACCTGAAACACGGATACTGTATTATTATAATTTATGCAGCATTACCCAGAGCAGTTAAATATTGCAAAGAATGAAAGTCGGAGAGAGCCTGAAGTGGTTGTGCAAATCAGATCAAATTGCACTCGCACACACTCATCTGCAGGAGTATGGCAATATTTATATCCTTAACATAACAAGGAAATATGGAGGTATCGTGTAATGAGCAAGCCACTAGCATACTTGGCCTTACTTATGCTGCTTTGCCCAGCCATATCTTACGCAGTTACAGTGCCGGCTAACATAGTGGCATATCTGCCAATAACACTTACTAATTATCAGTCAACTGCGGTTGCAGCAAACACACCAATTGCAATAGGGACAGTAAATTCAATTACAGGCAACATAATAGGATTCAACGCACTTGCATACCAGCAGTACGAAACATGCAATTTGAACAACGGAGAGTTCTTCTTTGCAAATGGCAGTATTGCCAAGTCATGGATGGAAGGCAATATCATCAATGAACAGACTGCAAATGCACTCTGCACATCCTCAAACTCCCCGAATGCACTATCCTCTAGTGCGAATGTACTATACTGGGTGTTGATACCTACGAACACCTTCCTCGCAGCCAACAGCGGCACACCTGCACAGAATACGCTTTACCTCGGGTGGGCGGGAAATGTAATGAGTAGTGCAAACACCCTTTTCGATGGCGTAAATACTGGCGAGGCGCCAGAGCTCTCATGTGCAAATACAAATACTCTAACGACATCCGGATGCACTGCTGCGAATCGGTATGCGGCATACGACAACGGGAAGCTAGTATTCGGGGCCAACGGGTTTTATGACAACTTCAACGGTTCAGCACTCAATTTAAACATATGGGGCACAGGCGTAGGGGCGAGTCCTATCGTTGCAAACTCCATGACACTAACTGAGAGTGGATCATCTTCCAGCGGCCTTCCCAGCAAAAGTGCCTATAATGTGGCTGGCTACTTTATAGAGGCAATGATACCTTTCAGCACGGCTGGCGTAGACGGACACGATTCAGGGGTTTTCATAACACCATCCCCAATTGCAAGTTCTGATTTATGGACAACTGATTGGGGACCGAACTTTGTCTTTGCAGGCTTGCATGCTGGGCCAAATGTAGAGGTTGTAACAGCAAGCGGAGGAACCACCACATCAAACATAAACGGAGGGTTATATGCCTACCCAGTTACTTTATCTGAAACACTTAGTTCAACCTCTTCGTTTAACGGTATCTTCGATTATGGGCTCATAGCCAGCGCTACAAGTACCTCACTTATACCTTCATTTACTACAGCCAACTTCGTCCTCGGAACAAACTGGGGAGGTTCGACCAGTTCTTACATTACCTTTCAGTGGGTAAGGCAGAGGGCAATTCCTCCTAACTATGTGCTTCCAGGAACAACTTTCGGGCAGGTGACCAGACATCTAACTGCATCTGCATACATCTCAAATGAGGTATTGTATAATGCGAATTCCGACACAGTAAATGCAATAACAGCTGGAGGCGTAGGTCCCTATACTTATAATTTTCTTGTGTATAATCCAAACGGAGCACTTGCATTCAACGCGCTTTATACTGGGCTGTCCAGCACATCCAACTCATTTACCTTCAATCTGCATCTGGCCTCTCCAGGCAGGTGGAATGTCAACGTTATTGTAACCAATGCTACCTCTCAGGCAACCAACAGCACAACGTTTATAGCCACTGCTGCATATCTGCCAATTACACTTACTAATTATCAATCAACTGCGGTTGCAGCAAACACACCAATCGCAATAGGAACAGTAAACTCAATTACAGGCAACGTAATAGGATTCAACGCACTTGCATACCAGCAGTACGAAACGTGCAGCCTCAATAACGGAATCTTCTTTTTTGCAAACGGAACCATTGCCAAGTCATGGATGGAAGGCAATATCATCAACGAACAGACTGCAAATGCACTCTGCACATCGTCACTATCTACAAATGCACTTTCTGCGTCTTCCAATGTACTTTATTGGGTATCCATACCTGCAAACACTTTTCTGCCAGCAAACACCGGTACAGCAACAACCAATACTGTCTATCTGGGTTGGGCTGGGAACGTTGTCACCACGGAAAATACCTTAATGGATGGAAGCGATACCGGCGAAGCACCACAACTCACCAGTACCTACGGCAAATACGACAATGGAGCAGCGATATTCAATCTCTATATCAATTTCAGCGGCGTTTCATCTTCAGCTCCGTCCGGTTGGACATTTACAGGAACATCTGGCAGCATTTCAATAAATAATGGCATTACATTATCTCCAGCAAGCGGCGAGAGTGCTGCACTCTACAATAACTTACAATCGAATCCGGTGGGTAAAGTATTAGACGGCTTCATAATATCAAATACTCCAAACGTGGATAAACTCATAGGCTGGAGTACACAGATACCATCAGGCACAAATGCCGGGTGGTGGGGCATTACAGGGAATGGCGCATTTGCAGGAGTGGGAGGCGGCACGCCTCCGGAGTTAGAATTGGTCTATGTCAATTCAGGAAGCGGTTTTAATGTAAAAGGAACTAAAAACCCAAACGCTCCGTACGTTGCTACCGTTACCTGGCAAAGCACCACTGCTACAGCCACCATAAATTACACGCAAGAGGAATCGACAGGAAGCGCGGCTACGCCTTCCTCTTCATATCCTATAGTTTATGCAAATAATGGCAATTCAATTGTAGCGCAATGGTTCAGGAGCAGGATAAACCCTCCAAACAACATACTCCCAGGCACTACATACGGTACGGCACAGATTAGCAATGCTTTCTCTGTTCCATCTCCTTCAGTATCAAATACACTAGTCGATGCAGGGCAGTACATAACGTTCGGAGGAACAATAAACGGAGGGGTTCCAAGTTATACTGTTAACATTATTGTATCTAACGAAATCTCGCCTGGAATATTGCTGTACAGCAACACGCTAATTCAAAACAGCCCCACTTTCTCTACAACTATTCAAACAAATTCGCTATGGACTTCAAACTCACCGGTTGTTGCAAATGTCTTTGCCTCAGATTCTTCTACAAATAGTATGTCTTCAGGGTATACCTCTAATATACTGATCAGTCCTGCCCTCTCGACGCCTGTGCTCACATCAAATATACTCCTCCCAGCAAATATTGAAACAGGCAACGTAATCATGTTTACAGCAAACGTGGTTGGCGGAACCTCTCCGTATACATACAACTTCATAGTTGCAAATGTGCAGACAGGAGCCATAATCAGCAGCATCTCTGTAATCAGCAGCCTCAACTCAAACGCGCTGGCGTACACGATACCTACAAGCGTGGGTGCAAATTCTATCGAAGCAAATGTGGTTGTAACTGATTCGGCAACAACCAATGAAATAGCAAATTCTATCTATAGCAATACGATTTATACTGTGGCACGCCCAGAGATTCTGAGCTTTGCATACATAACGGAGTTGCTGAACAACAGGGTTGTCATAATAAACACAGCAACAAACGCACTTGTCGGCACTATAAACTCGGGCTTCAACAACCCACGCGGTATAGCCTTTTCCCCATCAGGAACATTTGGATATGTCACCAACGGTGGCAGCCTGTCAATAATAAGCACGGCAACAAACTCTGTTGTCGGCAACATATATGCTGGCGTAAGTTTTCCTTTCGGGGTTGCATTCTCACCTTCCGGCACCTATGCTTATGTGACCAATTATGATTCAAACAATGTTGCAATCATCAATACTGCAACCAACACTGTGATTAGTTCCATCACTTCGGGACTGAGCGGTCCTTACAGGGTCGCCTTCTCCCCTTCCGGCACCTACGCATACGTTACCAATTATAATAACGGCAATGGCAACGTAGTCATAGTAAACACTGCAAGCAATACGGTGGTAAACTCCGTCAGCGGCAGCTTCAATGATCCGGTAGGCGTTGCCTTCTCACCTTCAGGAACATTCGCATATATTGTTGGAGACGCTCCGAACAAGCTCTACATTGTTGATACTGCAACAAATTCACTAAGCAACACACTAAGCCCATCCTCTTTTTCTAGTCCAATAGGTGTCTCATTCTCATCAACCCTCGGAATTGCATATGTTGTAAATTACAATGGGGACGTATCGATATTCAACACAACAACCAATTCATTAGTAGGATCTGTCTCTGCAGGCGTATCAAATCCTGAAGACGTTGCGATAGTCATACCTGCAGTGGGTCTGACTTCTTCAGAATTACAAGCATCAAATTCCGTTATTGATGCTGGTCAAACGCAGGTGATTACTGCAATCGTTTCCGGAGGAACCAGCCCATATACGTATAACTTTCTCGTATACGGCCCTTCAGGAGCGGAGGTTAACAATGCCCTTTACTCCGATGTATCCTTATCCTCAAATTCATTCGCCTTTGCGCAGGGTACGGGATCTGGAACATATACTGTGAATCTGATAGTAACCGATTCAAGCTCTCACACTATGAGCTCCACAAATAGCATAGCTTATACTGGAAGGAATTCCCTTACTGCAGGAGCAATATCTCCTCAATCACCTGCAATAGACAACGGCCAGTCTGTGACTCTCAAGGCAAATCCTTCAGGTGGAGAAGCACCATTTTCATATGCCTGGTACACAAATAGTGCGGGCAATCCAAACTGCAATGTGGCAAATGTGATTGCCGGCCAAACATCATCTACCATTACGGTAACTCCGACGACTAGCAACACTTACACATACGAGGTAACTGACTCTGCAACAACTGCTTCAACCGTGTGTTCGACACAAGATGCTGTTACAGTAAACCCTGCGTTTACTCTTTCAAGCACCTCGGTGAGCAATGCGATAATCGATTCAAATCAGTACCAGACGGCTTTAGCAACAGTAGTCGGGGGCGCTCCTCCATACACATACAACTATTTTGTATATAATAGCCTTGGAATACTGATGAGCTCAAATTCAATAACAACTTCTGCCACGACAAACAGCTACACCTTCCAGCAGGTTAAGTCATGGGGGGCTGGGACATTTACTATTATGTATTCTATCACGGACAACGATATAAACACGGTGCAGAATTCAATAACATATACTGCAGATTCCTTCCTACATCCACTTTCCTTCAGTATATCTAACTCTATCCCATCGCCTCCACAGAATGACGTGCTTACTTCCAGCATTAGTGGCGGAGCGGCTCCTTACACCTACAATTTCATTATCTATAACGCGCTCGGCACGGTGATGACAAACGCTATTTATTCTACTTCATCGACCTCAAATTCATTTGCATTCCTGCTCTCATCTACTTCAGCCTGGCCCACCGGAGCATACACTGCAAATGTGGCAGTAAGCGACTCAGCCAGCAGTAAAGGAAACTTCTTATCATCACTAGCTTTTGTTGTCTGTCCGTCAATATCTATGTCGGAAACACCTTCCAACGCAGTACTTGATACGGGACAGTACCAAGTAATAACCGTAAATGTGGTAGGCTGCGGAGGACCTTATACTTATAATTACGTCGTATATAATCCCTCTAATCAATTAGTATACAACTCACTGTTTACAACCTCAGGGACTCTGAATTCAATTATTATTAACGCCAACGCTGTTGGCAGCTGGACTGCAAATGTGCAGGTAACGGATCTATCATCCAATGCTGTAGCGCACAAAAGCATGGCATATAACGTCTTCAATGTACCTTCAGTATCTATAGCTCCGATTTCAGAAACAATAGACAGTGGACAGCAGGTGACTCTGACATCCACTACATTTAACGGAGTACAGCCTTACTCGTATGCATGGTACAAAGGCACTCCTGCTGCATGCACTACCTTAGATATCATAGCCAACGCAGTGGCACCTACTTACACATTTTCACCAGTATCCTCGGGTAACTACGTGGTACTCGCAAACGATTCTGCCAGCACAGCCGTATCAACATGTTCTGCACAGTCCTCGATAACAGTAAACCCTGCCCTCTCCGTATCAGGAATTTCGCCATCAAATCCAGCATATGACGTTGGCCAAGAAATAAGTCTCTCAGATTCATGGCTTGGAGGCACCCGGCCATACGCTGCCAACTGGAGCATATTTGATTACTCTGCACTTCAGTACAACTCTTTATACTCTGGGCTCTCCACAACATCAAATGGGATAACAGTGTCAAGCGCATACTTGGGTGCAGGCACTTTCAATGCAGTGCTATCAATAACAGACAGTGCAAACACCCCGGCTAGCAGCTCCTCAGCGAACGACATTATAACCATAAACGCAGACCCTACAATTGTGCTGACGCCTAACAATGCACTTGTTCCAATCAACGGTTTGGCCACATTTAATGCTTACATACGCGGAGGCACAGGTCCTTACAATGTAGAGCTTGAGGAACCAAACGGAACGATTGTTTATACTGCTTCAGGAGTCTCTGCAGGTAACGTTGCCTTGGGACCTGTACACCTTTATGAAGGAACATATACCTTCAATGCAGTAGCAACTGATACAGGAACAGAATCCACTTATATATTCAATTCGACCAACGTAGCTGTAGATGCAAATGGCACTTCCAGTACGACTACTTCAACTCAAGGTGGCGGAGGATCAGGTTCTCAGAGCGAACAGCTTACTCTCCTGGACAATCTGGGAACAAAACTGCCATCAGCTGCACCTGCATTTATAGTTGTCGCAAACGGAACAAGACGCAGTTACAATCAGGATGAACTGCTTGTGACCATAACTGCACCATCTCCAATCAATATTAGCTTTGCATGCAACATTGCAATAAGCACCAATAGCTATACTTACCACTACTATGTGGTGGGACTTGGTTATGGAACTGCCTGTAATCAAAGCACGGTCTTCTACCATAGCGGATCCCTACAGTCAATATATGCGCTGTCACTACGTCAGCCTGCCAACAATAGCGTAACGACTGCAAACATGACGCATGTTAGTACTTCAAACACGATATCAAACAATTCCAGCAGGAGAACTGGCCCGGGCAATGCCACAAAGAACATTACAAAACCACTGAACCTGACAAATATAGTAAAAGCTCATGTTAATGTAACGTATAACAAGACCACCACGGTAAAGTTCCCAATGTATAACATGACTGTCCTGCTTAAACAGAATTCGACGCTATCAGAGCCGGTAAGCATATCAGTATCAAACGTGACAGGGAGTGAGACCCAGCCGCCAGGATACAGCAAAATATTCACTTACTCTCTTAACACATTGTCACATACTGCTCTCAAGACAAACGTTACAATTGAATATAACTGCCTTTCCTCAAATCAGACCATAATTCCATTTGTACTGGAGAATGGCACCTGGAAGCAGATATACAATGCCACTGTTACGAAGAACCCATGTAGCATAAGTTTTGCTACTCCAAACAATGGCACAGTTGGCATCTTCGCGACAAACATAGGAAGCCAGAATTCATTAAATTCCAACGCTGCAGGAGAGGCGGGCAACAGTACACCTATTTTTGAGATAATAATAGCTGCAGTTGTTGTAGCTGGGCTTATTGCATTTACGCTTTACAGAAGAAAGGGAAGACATCATGGCTTAAGGAAGTGATCAACCACTTGGCGCGCCCCGCCATATACTACTCTCTCTAAGCCTCATATGCTTGTTAGCAACCGTTTATTCTCAGATAAAGGACAAGCTATATATAGTCTGACTGCATAATATAGTCAGTGATAAAATGAAGGACGAACACGAACACTCTCATATGGATAAGTTGAAGATGAAGCAGGAAATGCTAAATGCAATGGACGAGAAGGAACTCCGTGCTTTCATAACCGGATACATGCTCGGTCAGAAGAAGGTCTTTAAGTTCCTGAAATCACATTCAGGATGCGCCTGCGGAGGCAGCGGTGGCTGCGGTGGCGGAGAAGCATGCGGTTGCGAAGGCAAATCCGGATGCGGAAGAGAAGACTGCAACTGCAAAAAGGAACAGTAAGGGAATATCTCCTTGTAAATAGTCCTTTAATGCAAAAGCTATTTGGTAATGATCGGGTTAGCTACTATTGGCTAACCCAATACTCTCCAATATCTTTGAATCCTATTCGGTTTGCAGCTTCGTTGCAGATTGACAAGCGTATAAATACCTTATGCTAAAGATATATTCATGGTGAATAGGAATCTTAAGAGATACGGACTAGAGGATATAGCAAAAGCGCTTATCATAGTAGGACTGCTACTTATTCTCTTTTCTTGGGTCCTAGGAGTCTATTATCTTGGAAACATTGGAAAGCCAGTACTGTTCATAGTTCCATTCATATTCACATGCATTCTAGCAGTGATGCTTCTGTTTATCCGATACAGATATACTCTATTTGAGAAATACCCGTATCTAATGAACCTTCCTTCATTGTTTTATCGGATCAAGGATAAACAAGGTTCAAACAGCAACCAGAGCGTTGCATTCAGCATGATATTCACTGTCCATGCTTTGATCGCCGCCTTCCTAGGGCTTCTAAGCGTGGTCCTGACAATCAGCATAGGTTCAAGCGTCCATGGCAGCAATGCAGCTTCTCCATTTCTATATACGTATTTGGCAATAGTTGCGATACTAATCATATCGGTGCTATTGCAGTACCGCAGGATTTACCTAAAGTTTGCAAAGTGAATCCGGCGAATCCGAATTCTGAGATTCCATTACTATGAGCTGTGCGTGTTGCACGATATGGGGAAGTTAGATTATGATTTGCAGTCTATTCTGTCTAAACGCTGCCGGTTTTTTCATCTACTTCTTTTAATTTAGGGTTGAAGATGAACTTGCAAACCCTGTAGCCGTCATTCTCACACTCGACCTCAACTGTGTTCATCCCATCAACTATTCCGTACATGGATTCTGTGCTACCTGTTATGAAACCTCTTAGGACATGGTCGACAGGGCCGTGTACGCGCCCTCTCAATTCCTGTACTACTGGAGAGCCCTGGCATTCTATTATTCCATATCTTTTCTCAGGCATGAACTGCTTTATTGAAGAATCCCCCCAGCCTGCCAGCGCTGCTATCTTTGGCAGCCAGTTGAAAAAATCATTGAGACTGAACTTGAATCTCTTCTGAAGGTCATTGCCCATTCCATCCCTGAAGCTGACCCTTGCAGACTCGTATAATATATCGGTATATTTGGGATCATTATTCACAAGATAGATATATTCGGAGAAGAGCCTGGCTGGCGGAAGAACAACCCTATGGTCGAAAAGGCTTATGCTGCCTTGGCTGAAATTTAGTTCCTTTGCAACCATAAGTCTATCAAAGAGATTAAGCACACTACTCAAAGCGTATCGCCTCCGAAGGACTGACTACTATCCCATTGTCAGTTATAATAAATTCATGAACATACTGGCTGTTCTTTGTGCTTCTCATCTTCCCTACTCTCATGCTTCTGGAGTATTTTATCCCTATAGGCAGATTGTAGAATTCTATTATTCCATCGCACAGGAACTCGCTAGCTTCATTATATGACATCTTCTTCAGACTGTCATTACCATATGTTATCAGCAGGGTCGTAGCCCCTATAGGTCTTAACTGCTCTATTATACTATTTGCGATAACCATTCTGTCAAATGAGCTGATGTTGCTTGAATGTATCTTGTTGGCAACTGCATTCTCATTTTCATTCTTATTGCTGCTGTAATCCCACAACGAGACGAATTTGCCCAGAACTATATTGAGTGTAGCCAAACTGTCGAACACCACTCTCTTTGCATTTATCTTGTTAGAATATTCTGCAATCTTCTTGAAGATCCCAAACTTCCTCTCATCCTCAGGAACGCGGAAGAAGATGACCTTCCCACTCCTCTCAAGGCTCTCAAAATCCATGCCAAAGCGCGCTGCCTGCATCTTAAGCGCCTGCGGAGTTGACTCTATGCATACATAGATTCCATTCTCCCCGTTCATGGCACCATTGTATATGTATTGCAGTCCAAATATTGTCTTGCCGGTTCCCGGAGAGCCTGTAAGCAATACTAATGAGCCTACGGGAAAACCTCCTTCAACAAGTTCGTCAAACCCTGATATATCTGTCTTACAGCGTTCCAAAAAATCACAACTATAACAAAATATGTGCCTGCAACAGATTTTATACCTTGTCATAAGCTTCTGAAGATATGCCTCTATTGCGCAGATGCCGTATCTGATAACGTGCTTAATCTAAATAGTGCGCTCCCTTGCATAGACTGCACGTATGAACCCACCCTTTATCTTAATGCTGCGCACGGCAAGGCCTGTTCCACTAGCTGCCTTTTGCAACTCCTCCTTATTCATCCTGTGCATATCTACAAAATAATCAAAAAATCTACCTTTCTTCAGGAGCTCATAAACTCTTATCTCTCCTCTTTGTTTTAGGAATTTTGATAAATAAACAAGGGATTCCTTTTTGTGTGCCCAGTGGTGGAAGGATACCGAGCTTATTATCAAATCAAACTTTGCATCAAAGGGAAGCTTCTGGCTGTGTCCTATTGCAAACTTTGATTCAGGATTTTTGTTATTCCTCATAGCTATCCTTAGCATGGATGGGGACGGGTCTACTGCATATATGCGGATTCTTTTCGTATCTGCAGAGAGCATCTTTGGAAGTATGCCTGGACCAGTTCCAACATCCAGAAGACTGAACCTTCCTTTCTTTGAGAGTATGTCTTTGCATGCAAACCTGTATATTCCAAGCGCTCCTCCGAGCGCGAAGAGATTATACGCTCTTGATAATACTGGACCAAAGCGCTCCTCACCCTTCATATTAATGGCTGCAGCATTGATCTTTGTATTTGGCATAATTATCTACGCTCATCTGTTTGTATTCGCATAGCTATATACACAATAGCGATATTACGCGATAGCGATATACATGTATTGCAATGCTGTCATAAGCAAATCATATTGCATCTAATATTACGCTATATATGGGATACAGAATAATGAAGGCAAAAGAAAAGAAAGGAGAAGAAGAAAAAGAAAAAAATAAAAGAAAGAAAAAGCAAGGATATCTCTTCAGCCGCGCATGTCCATTCCAGACCCTACATACACTAGGAAGAATCCTATAAGAGCTTCTACAAGAAGGGCATCTGCCATAACTGCTGGGCTTACCGTGTAAGCTCCTGCCAGAAGGGTAAATCCTCCTACATATCCTACGCTGGCTAGCCACTTTGTTGCCTTTTCATCTTTTGGCATGGCTAATGATACCAGATTCGTTATGAACAGGGCTACTGCAGATACAGCTGCCGCGCCGAACAACACCGGTCCGAAAGGTCCTGACACAGTGCCAGGCACCCAAAGCTGATACAGTACATAAAGATACACGAGGCTTCCTATGAACTTCAGGCCCCATGCATTATAGTTTGGTTTACTTTTTGCCATTTATACCACTTACTAAGATATGCCAAACATTCCTTTAAAAGCAGACTTCAGGCAGCTAAAAATATTCGTTTCATTGCGAAGCACTGGAATAGGCTTATAAACATATGCGGATGCCCTGTTTAAGAACAAATGCCTGCATATGGCTAATAACGCCTGCAGGAAGGGCTTGTAGCGCTTAAGATTATGATTGCTCTTTCCTTTTCCGTTTGCTTAATCTCTCCCTTTCAAGCTTGAGCTCTCTGGTAAACCTCCCTGCATAGTAGAAGAACAGGACGGTCACGAATACCGAGAGCCATCCAGCTATCCCGAAAAGGCTGCCGAGTATGGCGCTAACGCCGCCTATGTAAAAAATAAAGCTGTAACTATTCCATCCATCCCTAACGTACGCTACGAACTCTCCCTTTTTCGATCTTGCTGTTCTGTGTGCAATGGACTTTATTATACTCATGAATACCACATCTGAATTTAACCAAATAACTATCTTACCTTGGCTATAATATTGAACTATAAACTAAATATGCGGAAACAGAATTATTAAAACTATTTTAGCACAAGCTGTTGCTACATATTGCGCTCCAAATCTTTTAGAGGAGAGTGCCTCTGCTAGTAAGCTTTAAATACTTTATTAATTATCTATCAATAGAATTAGGTGCGGATATGAGTAAAAATTTCAAATTGCAAAGCGCAATGGAATACCTCATGACGTATGGTTGGGCAATATTAGTTATTGCCATAGTGCTAGTAGCATTGTATGCTCTTGGAGTATTCAATGGGAGCGCATTCCTACATCCGTCATGCATAGCAGCTTCAGGTTACATATGTACTAACCAGACAGCCGTAACAGAAACTGGTGCCAATGCAGGTAATCTGCTAGTCGGATTAACATTCGGCCAAAACGGTGGATCAACAGTCTACAACGCAATACTTAGTGTTGCGCCGCAGAGTGCAGGAGCAACCTCTTCAGGTTTCCCTGTAGCATCTTCATTATCCTCAAACACAAACATGTGCTCAAGCGGAGGAAACTGCGCACTTGTAGCAGGAGGAGAGCAGCAGGTCTACTTCCAGGTTCCTGGAGCCGAGTTCACGAGTGGAAACTCAATAGGCAGCCAGTTCTCAGGATACATATGGCTGAACTATAGTACCTCGCAAAACCCTCCAAACAATGCAATGAATGCTGTGAAGGTTGCAACACTGATAGTAAAGGTAACATAAAGTTACCTTTATTTTCTTTTATTTTTTCTTCTCCTTTTTTTATTTATTATTTAGAAAGAGTCTGAATGCTGAGCATCTCGAGCACCTCATTTAGCTCATTGGCACTCAGCATCGGTTTTCTCGTCCTGTCTATATCATCTATGGATATTCTTGGACAGGCAGTGTTGACAAAGGCGTCGAACTCACGCATATTGTCCAACGATTCGAAGTTTATCGTATTCGCAGTGAGTATCGCTGCCTGCAGGCCCTTCGATTCTATCTTGTTTTTCAGAAGTTTGGCAAGGTTCATGTTGTGCTGCCCATTCTTTGTGCTTACCACTATCCCAAACTTCTTTGCCGACAATGCAACCGCGATCTTGCCGTTCTTCCTCTTCCTGTATATCTCCCTATACTTGTCTATGAACTCTACCTTCTTTGTGAAAGGCTCAATAACGAGGAAGGGCTTTGTCGTATTAAGAAGTGCCCCTAAAGGATGAAACATCCCTCCCCCGAAATATACAAAAGCATCAACCGTTCTGTCTATCCTTGCAGCGCTTCCTATGTCGCATCCGAGAATCTGCCCATCCCTCTTTGCAAATCCATAAGGCTTGCCTATCACAACCTCTTTGGCATTCTTTTCATAGAACTCCTTGACATAAGGTAGCTGGTGTATATGCTGTATGGTCGTGACAAGCCCTATTTTATCATAATCCTTAAGCGCATCAAGAGAGTCTTCAAGAATGCTCAGGTCAGCGTCAACTGCAAACTCCCTGTACTCAACATTAAAGTCGACCTTATGGAACTCTGCATGGCCGAAGTGTACAAGCTTGTCAACTCCTATCATCCTGGCCTCTTCAAGTGCAAGGTCACAGGCACCGAAAGTAGGCGAAGCAGAGACGTAAACCTCGTTGCCCTTTGCCTCTTCCTCCTTTGAATATGCAAGAGCCTTTTCCTTAAGCCCTTCCGGGAACTGCAGCAGTATCTTCATAAGATCAGCATAGCTATTTCAAGAAATACGCAGAAAACCATAAAAAATAGTAATTGTAAATACATTCTGTAATATATAAATTTATTGGTGGACCTGTGGAGAATGTAATACTTGTAGACAAGAACGACAATGAGATAGGTATAGGAGAGAAGCTTAAGGCGCACAGCAACGGCGGCCATCTGCACAGGGCAATATCAGTCTTCTTATTCAACGACAGGAAAGAGCTCCTTCTGCAGCAAAGGGCGATCACCAAATATCACTCAAAAGAGAGGTGGGCAAACACCTGCTGCAGCCACCCAAGACCTGGAGAATCCAACGAAGCAGCTGCAGAGCGCAGACTAATGGAAGAGATGGGGATAAATGCAAAGCTTGAGGAGAGGTTTATCTTCCCGTATGAAGCAGAGGTGGGCAGCGGCCTCACAGAAAGGGAGTACGATCACATATTCTTTGGAAGATATGGTGGAAAACCAGAGCCGAACAAGGAAGAGGTTCAGGACTGGAAGTGGATCTCAATAGATGAATTCTACAGATGGATAAAGGACAAACCAGAGGACTTTGCGGCATGGGTAGTGCTAATGGCTGACAGGTTTGTAGAAGAAGCAAGAAAATACTGCGAAGATTAATTATCGTACATTCTTATGCTGTAGGTTCCCGAAAGCTTAGAAGCAGCTCTCTTCAATGCAGTCCTTGCTACGTCCTTGTTGGCATTTACAAGTCTTACTTCAAAGACGCGCTGGTTCTTGTATACGCGTGCAGCTACTGAAGATGGGCTTCCGAAAGAGAGTGTCATACCTTGGGAGATACGGTCTGCTCCTGCTCCCATAGCTCTTTTCTTTTCCCTAATAACATTGTGCGGGTAAACGAGTATGCGGAACTTGTAGTTGTTTGCAATGCTGCCCTCAAGGAATTTGTTTGCAACCTGCCTTGCAGCTTCAAGGGCATTTGACCTTAGCTGTACCTGCTGGTCAGCCTCGAGAGTGATTATCTTATCGTAGTCGTCCCTTTCTGCTCCCATCTTGAATACAAGAAGGCTCGTGTGCGGCAGTGCTTTTATATAGTTCTTCCTAGGCTTCTTTACAGAGTACCTTGCCCATGGCTGACTGGTTATTCCTCGAACGCACCTTGCCGGTCTTAACTTCATAACATCACTTATAAAATGCAAGCTATTCCTCTAAAATGCACTTACGAATAGAATGCAGCAACTATTTTATATACAATAAGCTATTTTAAGGTTTCTTATCTACCGTTTCAGGTCACTCTATCTATCAGTTCTTCGAATAAATATGCTTCTATTATCTGATCTGCTCCATTCTACGTTCTATCTCAAGAAGCAGGTCGAGTATAAGTCCAGCAACAATAAGGAGAAATCCTATGACAAGAAGCAAAAACGCTATAAGTGCCCTGCCTGTGAATGCAAAGATCCCGGTAGAGAGGAAGCTAGCAAGCACGGATATTCCAAGTATAAATCCTATTATGAAGAGTACCGCTCCGACAAGCCCGAATATCAGCAACGGGCTGTAGTCCCTGAGCTGTCTTACTATGTGTGATGCTACATTGAAGCCGTATGCAAATTTGGAACGTGTGAGCTTTGATTCTCCATACGCACGCTTGTAATATTTTATATCTACCTCTTTGACAGAGTAGCCTCTCCTAGCAAGCTCTATTGCAAAGAACGCTATTCCTGCCCTGTAAGGTTCAATATTCCGTATCTCATCAAAGGCCTCTCTCTTCATTACAAAAAGTCCTGTAAGAACATCATGCACCCTAGCATGGTACAAGTTGCTGTACAGCCAGCTCAACATCATGTTCCCGAAGCGTATATACCTCTGCATCGAGCCCTTTGATAAGCCTCTCATCCGGTTTCCAAGCACAAAGTCTGCTTTGCCAGATTCGACCATCTTCAGCGCTTCGACAAGCCCCTTAGGGTCATGCGTGCCGTCAGCATCTATGCTTGCTATATACTTTCCATTTGCTGCTCTGAGGCCCATCATAACTGCATTCTCAACCCCTTTGCTTCTCTGCCTGATTACCTTTGCTCCAGTCGTTCTCAATCTTTTGAAATAAGCATCACTGCTCTTGTAAACTATTATAATTTCAGTATCTCTGCCAAGCAGGTTCTTTATCTGCCCAACCAGTTTGAATATACTCTCCTCATTCATAGTCGGTATTACTACACTTACTTTAGGGGGCATATGATTCAATATACTATATTCGAAGGATTTTAAATGCTTATCAGAATGCCAGCCAGGCACTATAAGGTTTAAATATATATTAGTCTAAATCTAGACTATGACATCTGCTTCAAAAGTACACAAAGGCAATCATTATAATGACATATCTAAATACGTCCTCAAGGTAGTCATACTCAAAAAACTGATGGTCTGGAACTATCCATATTCGATTGCAAAGGAGATGAAGAAGGACTGTGAGGGCTGGCACGGCAAAGGCATCCTTTCTGATGTAAAAAAGAGCGATGTTTACAATGCTATAAATTCTCTCGAAGAGCAGGGCTATGTCTCTTCAAAGACTGTGATAAAGTCAGGGAGAATACACAAGTATTACAAGGTTACTAAAAGCGGATTGGGAGCTTTAAAGAAAGCAATGAAGCTGCGCAATGAACTGCTTCAGGCTTTCTCCATGTTGATGGGTGAAAATTGATGGCAGAAGAGTATGCGGTGAACATAGATAACGTAGTCAAGAAATTCGGAGATTTCGCCGCAGTCAACGGAGTTAGCCTCAAGATAAAGAAAGGGGAGATATTCGGACTTTTAGGTCCTAACGGTGCAGGGAAGAGCACAACAATAAGCATGCTTCTTGGCCTACTGCAACCCACATCAGGAAAGATTATCATAAACGGCATTGACATGCAGAAGGATTCTTCTACTGTCAGGAGTCATGTAGGTGTAGTCACACAGGAGACTGTGGTGGAGCCTGAGCTTACTGCAGAGCAAAATCTTATGATATTTGGAAGATTATACCATATACCGAAGGCAGAGATGCAGAAGAGCATAGAGTTTGCGCTTAAGCTCTCAGATCTGGTTCAATTCAGGAAGGCGTATGCAGGAACATTTTCCGGAGGAATGAAAAGAAGATTGGAGGTATCAAAATCATTGATGCATACGCCTGACATAATCCTGCTTGACGAGCCGACTACGGGTCTTGACGTGCAGAACAGGACGCAGATATGGAACCTGCTACGAGAAATAAACAAGAAGCAGGGAGTAACAATACTTATGACAACACAGTATCTGGAAGAAGCGGACCAGCTATGCGACAGGATAGGGATAATAGATCACGGCAAGCTCATAGCTCTTGGCACCCCAGATGAACTAAGGAAGAGCATAGGGCTGAGCAGTGTAATAGAAGTAACTGTGGAAAAGGAGGATCTGCAGAAAGTTGCAGCAATATTCAAAAAGGTCGGCCTTGAGCCAACTGTGCTGAACAACAAGGTAACGGCTCCTGGAGGAAGCAACGCAACCAAAAAGATAGAAATGCTGCTCAATTCTATGTCGACAAGCAGGATAAACGCACGCAATGTTAGCATGCACGAGCCTACAATAGACGATGTCTTCCTTAAGCTTACTGGATCAGAGGTAAGAGATTCCTCAGGAGAGTATCAGGGAAGCGCCAGGGGAATGATTGGAAGAGGTAGATAAGAATGGGATTGCTAGATGACACTTACACATTGTTTCTCAGGGAGTTGCTGATATTCAAGAAGAACATAGGGATGAATCTTGGCAGGGCCACGGTCTTTCCACTACTATTCGTACTGCTTCTTGGAAGCTTTGGAAGTGCTCCCAGGAATGTGCCAATCGCTGTTGTAAACTACGCCAGCGGTCCAGCAGCACTGAATTTCATAAACATACTGCAATCCGGAAGCAGTGTAAACATAGTCTCGCAGACAACACAGCAGCAAGCGATGTCACTGCTCTCTTCAAGTTCGGTAGCTGCAGTTGTTGTCATACCAAGCGGCTTTTCAACAGGCCTAGGTTCCCAGTCTACAGTTCACGTATATTTGGACAATTCGCAGCCACAGTCTGCAGAGGTTGCAAGCGCACAGGTCAACGCCGCAGCCGTGCAGTCCAACGCTCCTGCAATCAGTGCTGCTCCTGTATCTGTAATTACTAACTATGCGTATGGGGCAAGCAGCAACTATATCAGCTTTGTAATAGGCGGGATACTTGTAATGGTGGCATCATTCGGCGCTGTCTTCAGTGCAGGATTCACTGTCATCAGCGACAGGCAGCTTGGAAACCTCAAGGCATTCCTGACAACTCCGATAAACAGCTTCTCGGTGCTGCTAAGCAAAATACTCTACGGAACATTCCAATCTGTCTTTTCCGCTTATGTTGGCCTTATCATAGGGCTTCTTTACGGCGCAACAATAGCCGCAGGGCTTGTAGGTTTCATAGAACTCATCTGGATAATATTCTTAGTAGGACTTGGTTTCGGTTCACTTGCCATAGCGCTTGCGGCAAGGATGAAGGATCTTCAGACCTATGCTTTGATAGGCCAGACACTGGTACTCCCTCTATCATTCCTGGGAGGCGCATTCGTACCGACGACCCTGCTGCCAAAGTTCCTGCTTCCTGTAGCTGCGGTTGACCCATTGACATATGCTGTGAACGCAGTAAGGGACATAATGATCAAGGGATCGCTGCCTTTAACGACTCTCATATCAACTTCAATAATACTTCTCGCGTTCTCTTCCATAATGGTCGGCCTTGCATACGTGTTCTTCAAGGACACAAGCAAGCAAATATGATATTCATTAAGGTGAAAAAATGAAGATGCAAACAATCTTTCTGGCTCTTGCCGTGATGGCAATAATGAGTGGCGCAGCAGCCGCGCAGGCAGTCGGGCAGTACACAGGTGCAGTCTCACTGGTAAACGTCTCTGTCTCTCCAAATCCAATAGTTGCAGGAGGCAACGCAACCGTAACCTTCCAGCTATACAACTCTTACAACTACTGGGTATACGGTACAACACTACAGCCTACTGGCGACTATCCGCTTCTCAATGTCTCGCCGCTAAAAAGTCAGGTCATAGGCACGCTGAATCCTGGAGCTAACTCAGCATATTATAGTTACAAGATACACATACCAAATACGACTCCTGCAGGATCATACACTCTGTTGCTAACAGCCACATACCTGATTTACTCTACCACTAGCACTCAGATATCAACCTCGTCAATGCCTATAAGCTTCTACGTGCAGGCAGACCCTGTTGTAAAGGTCATGCCTTCAAACCCGCAGCCATCCACTCTGTACAACGGCTATAACCAGACACTGGATCTTCTTGTGGAGAACACAGGTTATGGTACTGCAAGAAACGTAAGCGTGAGCATTAGCGGATCAAGCGGTGTGAGCGTGCTGAGTTCTATAAGATCATTCTTCATATCTAATCTCACGCGCGATACCTCACAAAGTGAGCCAATACTGATATCTGCAAACGGAACAGACAACCCTTACCTTATCGTAAACCTATCTTACTACTCCGCAAGGCTCAACAAGCGCTTTGAAAACATTCAAAGGATAAACCTATCTGTTGCTCCTTCAGCACAATTTGCCATAGACTCAGAAGGACCAAGTCCAGCAATAGGCGCAACGGATGTACCTGTAAGTTTCAGGATAACAAATACTGGGACAAGTCCAGCAGAACAGGTTCAATTCAATCTACAGACCCCATATCCTGTAACGCCGATAGCAAGTACGGCCTATGTTAATAACCTGCAGCCAGGAACATCTGCAAACGTAACCTTCCTTGTTAGCATAGACAGTGCAGGAGTGCCGGGCAACTATCCCGTTACACTGTACGAGCAGTGGAAGCAGCCAAGCGGTTCAGTAAACCAGCAATTCACCGGTTCTGACAACTATTATATAGATGTGGGGGCACCGAATGCTACAGCCTCATACGAGACCGATGCCATAATAGTAATAATAGTGATAATACTGGCGGCAGTGATATACAGAAGAACCACGGCAAAGGCGAAGAAAAAGGAAAAGAAGTAAGAGTTATAGGTAAGATCTAGGCGAATGCGATATGAAGAATATGGATGCGGAGATAGGCGTCATAGGGGGATCAGGCTTCTACTCTATGATAAAAAAGCCTGTCATAATGCATGACAGTAATGCATATGGCGAACCTAGCGACAGCATTGCAATAGGCAGTCTGGAAAACAGAAAGGTTGCCTTCCTTGCAAGGCACTCGAAGAACCACACCATCCCGCCCCACAAGGTCAATTACAGGGCCAATATAGAAGCGCTCTCCAACCTTGGTGCAAAACGCATAATAGCAACAAATGCAGTTGGGTCATTAAGAGAGGATTATATGCCTGGAGACATACTGTTCTTCGACCAGTTCGTCAACATGACTCACGGAAGGAATGACACCTTCTTCGATGAGGATTATGTGGTCCATGTAAGTTCTGCCGACCCGTACTGTGAGCAGATGCGCAAGACAGCTTCATCAGTTGCAAAGTCCATGAAGATCAGATATCACGACTCAGGAACGGTAGTAGTTGTCAATGGACCAAGATTTTCAACAAGGGCTGAGTCCAAATACTACGGTGCGCAAGGGTTCGATGTGATAAACATGACCCAATATCCTGAGGTAATGCTCGCGAGGGAGAAGCAGATATGCTACCTTGGAATAGGCATTGTGACTGACTACGATGCAGGAATAGAAGGTAGAAAGGACATAGGCAAGGTAAATAGCAAGGACGTCGAGGCGACATTTGCTAATAGCATGGCCACAGTCAAAGCCCTTGTCGCAGGGACAATAAGGGAGCTTCCTCAAAAGAGGGCTTGTTCATGCGGCTCTGCGCTTGAAAACGCAGCCCTGACTAAAAAGTAAAAGTAATAAACCTATTCGATACAGTATTATCACAGCTTATACTCTATAAAGGTTATTTTATGGAAAGCGTAATGACAATAAGTCTCAGCAAGAAACTCGGAGAGATGCATAAGCCAAGAGGCGTAAGACATGCTGCATCAAGGATAAGATTCCTTGTTGCCAGAAGTGCAAAGGTAGACATGAGCTTTGTCAGCATAGACCCAGCGGTAAACAACTACATACTGTCAACTGCGATAAAGAACAGGTCAAAGGTAAAGCTCAATATAAGCAGGTCGGGCAACGAGGTAAAGGTTGCACTTTACGGAGCAAAGCCTGTTGCAAAGCAGGAACAGCAGTCTGCAAAGCAGAAGCCTGCGGCAAAAACATCTGAGGCAGCATCTAAGGACAATTCTAAGCAGGCAAAAGCCCCTACTGAAGGTACGGCGAAACCAAATCCTTCGGAGAAGAAGCTAAGTGAGGCAAAGCCAAAGCCTGCTGCAGAGAAGAAGCCTGAGAAGAAGGATGCACAAGATAGCAAAGAAGGTAAAATGTAATGAACCTACTCAAGAGGAACATTAACGGGAACAGTTATGTCGGCGCGTTTTCCGCTTCCTCTGAAGACATCACCCTGATAAGCAGGGGCGTATCCACGAAGGATGAATCGATAATATGCGAGACCTTAGGAACCAGTACGTTCAGGCTTGCGATTAACAGCTCCAATCTTATTGGCATATATACGGTACTAAATTCAAACGGTATTCTTCTTCCCGAGATGATCTATGATGAGGAGCTTGACGAACTCAAGCAATTAAGGAGCAAGATACAAATAGGTACTGTAAAGAGCGATATGAATGCGCTTGGCAACAACATACTTGCAAATGACAGGATAGCTATCATAAACCCGAGCTTCCCTGATACTGTTTCCAAGACCATAGAAGATGTGCTGGACGTGGAAGTGATAAGGATGGCGATAGGAGGCTATGAAACTATAGGTGCAAACAACATATTGACAAACAAGGGAATGGTATTGAACAACTTCGCATCTGAGAAAGAGATAGGCATGGCAAAGGATCTTGTCAAGAACGTATCACAGTCAACTGCAAATACTGGCTCTGTCTTTATAGGGCTTGCATCTGTGGCAAACACCAAAGGGCTAATAGTGGGAGAAGACACTACTGGGTTCGAGCTGGCGAGGATGGAGGAGGGCCTCAGCGAGTAAAAGCAAAATTTATCTAATATTCCAAACAATAAATAGTGGTATTCATGGCATCAGAAACAAATGAGAAGACACCGGATGCAAACGAGATTTACATGCAGTTGCAGTATCTGCAGCAGGTATACTCGCAGCAATACGAGGTGCTGACCCAGTCCATAGACAATTACACTGCGATGCAGACTGTGCTGAAGGGAAACATAGAGATAATAGACGGCAGTGAAAGGATAGGAAGCAAAGGCATTCTCGTTGGTACTGAAGGCGGCATGTATATAAGCGCTGAAACAAACGCTATCAACAGCGTGATAACTTACATCGGCGCAGGATATCTGGTGGAGCAGAAGCTTGACGATGCAAAGCAATTTTTTGAGAACAGGATAAAGAAAGGAGATGAGCTCCTGGGAAAGCTTGTTACGCAAAGGCAGAAGATAAGAGAGGAGCTTGCAGACATAAACTACAGGCTCAGTGCAATACAGGCACAGGGATCCCTGTAACAGAATGACAGCTGTGATGTAAATGTTTGAAGGGCTGAAGAAGCGCTTGTCTAATTTCATGGATTCGGTAGTGAGCAAGGAAAAAGCCGAGATAAAGAAAGAAGAAGCTGAGGAGAGCAAGGAGCAAGCGGCTACGGAGCTGCTTGAGGAATATGCAGAGACTCCAGTGGCAAAGGAAAACACCAGCGTCCCAATTGCGGAAAAACCATCTGCAAAGAAGGAACACGGACTAGAACTACGGGATATCAAGCCGGTTCAGCATGAAGAAGTGAAAAATACTCGCACAGCTGAGCCTAAGCAGCTGCACCACGATGCGAAAACAGATGTCTATGAGGTTCAACATCCAATTCCTGGTAATAGTAAAGAAAACATTGTCAAAATCAAGGAGAAATCAGGATTGCAAGACGAACATCGTGAAAAGAAGCCTGCCGTCGGCGCAGGCACAAAGCTTAAGGGAATGTTCTTCAGCACAGTACGCCTTAAAGAAACTGATATAGATCCGTTCGTAAGCGCGCTGAAGATGGGCCTGCTGGAATCAGACGTGAACTACGATGTTGTTGAAAAATTAACCGATGAGATAAAAAATAATATGCTCTCGAAGAGCATAAGCTCAAAGGGAGTCGATAATGAGATAAGACAGATGATACGCGAATCGATACGCAGAGTCCTCGCAAAGAGAAGCGGAACTGATATTTTGGAAATAGCAAAGGCGAAGAAAGCGTCTCATGAACTCCCACTAAAAATACTGTTCATAGGGCCTAATGGTGCAGGGAAGACAACTACTATGGCAAAGATGGCAAACCTGTTCATTACAAATGGATTCACGTGCGTAATGTCTGCAAGCGATACCTTCAGGGCAGCTGCGATAGAACAAACGACGTTCCATGCAGACAAATTGGGGATACGCGTGGTGAAGGGCGCATATGGCTCGGATCCAGCAAGTATAGCATTCGACGCTATAGCACATGCGAAGGCGCATAACGTGGATGTTGTATTGATGGACAGTGCAGGACGGCAAGAAACAAACAAGAGCCTCGTGGAGGAACTTAAAAAGATGTCCCGCGTTACAAAGCCCGACATGAAGATATTCATAGGCGAGTCGATAGCCGGAAACTCTCTTCTTGATCAAGTAAAAGCCCTGAACGAAGCAGTTTCCATAGACGGCATCATACTTACGAAGCTGGACTGCGATGCGAAAGGCGGCAATACAATATCTTTGTTAAGCGAGCTTGACATACCTATACTATTCTTTGGCATTGGGGAAAAATATAATGATATCATGCCATACGATCCTGATTTTATCATCGACAACATCCTCCCTAAAAATTGAAGTATGAAAAGACACGTGCGCTGAGCTTAGAAGTTTCCATGTATTCCACAATTTGGGAGCAGGGGAGAACATTTTAATATGTAATCCCAAGCAAGAGATTCCTTGGCGACAAAATGGGATTTGCTATATTCAAGGCGAGGCGGAGTGGAACTGTTCTTCCTGCAAAGGAGGAAGAGTGGTACATCAACGGTTTTAAGGAGATATGGGATAGCGGGATATACATCACCCGCATGGACGCAAAGCACAAAGGCGCAATGGAAGCCCTTGAAGAAGATGGTTTAAGACTGATGACGTACAAGGAGGTACTTACAGAGATGTCAAGGCGCCCGAATTTTAAGAAAGAGCTGGAAGGGAAGATATTTCATATAGATGGAGAAGGATCAATAGCCGGAAGCGGTATTTTTGATGGCCGCGACAGAATAACTCATCCTGATTATTATAAATTTGATGAAAAATCCGAGCTAATACCTGGAAGAGGTGACCCTAGGAAAACTGTGCAGATTTACAGAGGCAGGAGCCCATTATCGTTTTATGTATATATGGATCATTCTGTAGGCATACAAGGTGCAAATTTCGCAATCTTTGCAAACCAGTCTCCATCACAGGTACTATCTATGGTTGTAGGGGTCAAGAAAGAAGCTACCAAGCACTCTGTTCAGACAGTAGAAGACAGCAAGATTTTCGACAGTTTGATGAGAGTAGCATAACCAAATAATTTAAGCACATTAAACGCTCATTTCACCGCATTCCTAGGGTCAAGTATCTTTTCCAGTTTCTTTTTATCCATTACCTTCATATCCAGGCATATCTGCATGATGCTCTTCCCCTGCACCAGCGCCTTTCTTGCAATCTCTGCTGCCTTTGCATAGCCTATGTACGGTGTAAGTGCGGTAGCTATGGACAGGTCATTCTTCAGGTTCTCCTTTATTCTCGCCTCGTTTGCGGTTATGCCTTTGACGCATCTTTCCCTGAAGGCTGCTACTCCGTTTGAGAGTATGCTTATTGAGAACAGCAGATCGAATGCTATGACTGGCATGTAGACATTGAGTTCAAGCTGCCCTGCGTTTGCAGCCTCACTTATCGTCAGATCATTTCCGATAACCTGGAAGCATACCATATTCATCATCTCAGCCATGCTCGGGTTTATCTTCCCTGGCATTATCGATGAGCCTGGCTGCACCTCTGGAAGCTTTATTTCGTTTATGCCTCCTCTGGGACCAGAATTAAGCAGCCTGAGATCGTTGGCAAACTTGTTGAGCGCAGTTGCACACTCCCTCAATGAAGCACTGACTTCAAGTTCATCAAGCTTATTGGACATAGGTCCAAACGGGCTCGATGCGAGCGAAAATTTTGTTCGTGTAAGTTTTCTAATCTCCTTGATGACAGCAGTCCTGTACTCCTTGCCTGCATTCAACCCCGTGCCCACTGCGGTCCCGCCTATCGGGAGCGCGAGCAGTCTTGAATTAGCATTTTCTATATATGCATGTGCGCTTTTTGCGGCATATGCGTATGCTAAAAACTCTTCTCCAAGCTTGATTGGCACGGCATCCTGCAGGTGCGTCCTACCAAGCTTCACTATCGACTTGAATTCATTGCTCTTCTTCTCTATAGCTCCTACTAACAAATCCATCTCAGGCAGCAGAGACTTATTTATCATAAGATGGATTGCAATGCGCATAGCGGTCGGCATGGTGTCGTTGGTAGACTGGGACATATTGACATCGTCATTAGGGTGCACAATCCTGTAGTTGCCCTTCCTGCCCCCAAGAAGCTCTATAGCTTTGTTCGCTATTACTTCATTTACGTTCATGTTGATGCTTGTTCCAGCCCCTGCCTGGAACACGTCAAGCACAAAGCTGTCATCAAGCTTTCCAGAGAGCACGTAATCGCATGCCTTGATTATCGCTTTACCTTTTTTAACCTCCAGTTTGCCTATGTTCATGTTTGCCGTAGCTGCTGCTTTCTTTACAATCACATATGCGTAAATCAGCTCCCTGGCAACCTTTATTCCTGATATCTGGAAATTATTGTATGCGCGCACTGTCTCCGAGCCATAATAAGCGTCAGCAGGTACTCTTACACTGCCAAGTACATCTCTCTCATTTCTGTATCTCATAATTGTTCACCAAAATCTGCCATTATCGAAGCCTTTAGAAGCTGTATTGCAGAAGCAGGATCAACTCCCTTCGGACATGCCTTGGAGCACGAGCCTGAAAACTCGCATCCCCACGCTCCGTGAAGATTATCTGCATCCAGCAATCTACGCTTGCTACCCTGGTCCCTGGAATCCTTGTAATATCTGTATACCTGGGAAAGGGCTTGAGGACCAACGAATTCCGTATTAGAGTTTACCACAGGGCATGCGTCCATACACAGCCCGCACATTATGCAATACGAGTACGGCAGGAATTCATTTACCTGTTTTCTCGTCTGCCTGTACGCCTTCTCTGCTGAGTACTGCTCTGCCTTGTCATTTCTGTACAGGTGCGGCTCAACGCTCTCATGTTTCTCAAAGAAGCTGTCAAAATCAGTGACAAGATCCTTGAGGAGAGGATGACCCTGCATAGGCTCTACAGTTATACTCTTATTTTCATCAAGCTCTGAAAGAAGATTTGTCTCGCATGCAAGCACCGGCTTCCCGTTCGCCACCATACCACAAGATCCGCATATTCCCATTCGGCAGCTATACCTCATTGACAGGGTATTGTCATGCTGACTCTTTATCTTAAGCAGAGTGTCCAGGACGGTAGCAAGCCTATCTTCATAAACGTCATATGATTCTTCATCAAATTTCTTTGTATCGGGATTGAAGCGTTTTATCTTTACTGTAACCTGTTCTGCTCCCTTTGGCCTTTTACCGCGTTCGGATTCAAGGTCCTTTGCCATAGTCTGTCCAGGGATCAAAGGCATCTGTTCTGCAGGCAATCTACCATGTTTGTATATCTCTACAGAACCAAATGTCCCGAATATTATCATCCATGCTGCTGCGAGTCCGAGCATAAGACCCTCTGCAGGAGCGTAAGCTATTACGGCCACGAGATACAGGAACAAGAAGAGCGGCACTAGCGCCATCCCTGCATAGAGGAAGACCATGAATCTTGAATCTCTTCTCATAACATAACCACTGCCGCAAACACTACGAAGAGCGCATACCATACGAATATCAGCAACGGGCCTCCTGCCTTGACAACACCGTACCAGGGCTTCGTCTTCACCTCAGAGTTTATGAACGAATCATTCAGTCTTCCGAAGACTACTCCCTTTGTAGCTATTATCCCGAATGCCTTGTAAACCGAGTACAGTTCAATTCCAAAAAGCAGCCACACGATAGCAACTAGCACCTTTGCAATGGACATGAAAGACGCGCTGCCAGACATGATTGCATAAAGAACCGTAGCTCCTGTTATTATGGAAAGAAATGCAAGAATCCTGTACGTGAGTATATGTGCAAGGCCCTCTTTATCGAAATGTGCTAGCCTGAGCACATTCCTCTGCTTCCCTCTTGTATCATATGTTGATTTGAACTCCATCAATACTTCCTCTCTTCCGGTTGCCACTTTGTGATCTTTACAGGTGAATAGCTTATGCTGATTCCTTTTCCTTTCTTAACCGCTATCGTATGCTTCATCCACTCCTTATCATTTCTCTTCGGATACTCGACCATCGCATGCGCACCCCTGCTCTCCTTCCTGCGTATCGCACCATCAACCACTACTCCTGCAAGCTCCACTAAATTGCATATCTCGAGCGCATCCCTGAGATTTGTATTAAAGACGCTTCCCTTATCATTCACTACTATACTCTCGCACTCTTTCCGCAACCTTGCTACTGCTGCCTGTGCTCTCTTCAGCTCCGAGGTCTTCCTGTAAACATATACATTTGAATCCATAACGCTGTTCAGCTCTTTTCGTATCTTATACGGATCGCTGCCTGTCTTCCTGTCAAGCAGCTCTCCTATTCTCAATTCTTCTTCTTCAGCCTGCATGTGTAGTGCCTTCTTGTCCGCCTTTCTTGCAGAAACCGCATACTTTGCAGCTTCTATCCCGACTATCCTGCCCCACACTGCGCACTGACTGAGTGAGTTGCTACCAAGCCTGTTCGCTCCATGGACGCTTACGCATCCGCACTCACCAACAGCCCATATGCCATCAGCATGCTTCTTTCCATTGAGCATCGCATGCCCGTTAATGTCTGTATTTATACCGCCCATGGTGAAATGGGCAACAGGCCTAACCGGTATCTGCTCCTTAGATGGGTCGATGCCAAGCATCTTTATCGTGATATCCTTTATCATTGGAAGCCGCTCGTCTATCTTCGCCTTGTCAAGATGCCTCAGGTCAAGCCATACGTGTTCAAGTCCGGATTCACCATGTAGAACTCCTTTTCCCTTAGCTATCTCGGTCATTCTCGCTCTTGATATTATGTCTCTTGGCGCAAGCTCCATGTGGCTTTTCGCGTAATCCTCCATGAATCTCCTGCCATCCGAATTCCTTAGGTAACCTCCCTCTCCTCTGGCAGCCTCGGTTATCAGGATGCCGCTCGGTATCAGACCTGTAGGATGAAACTGCACGAACTCCATATCCTTGAGGGAGAGACCAGCCTTGTATGCAAGCGCTATGCCATCCCCGGTAGTGGAGTGCGAAGTCGTTGTAAACCCATATACCTTCGCGAAGCCTCCTGTCGCTATAATTATTGAACTTGCCTCTATGAGCTTCATCTCACTGGTGGCAAGATCAATCATAAATATTCCTGCTGCCCTGCCTTTGTTCATGATTATTGCAGTTGCGAAGTTCTCATGGAAAATATCTACATTCTTCAGTTGCAGTGTATAATCATAAAGAGCACGCATCATGAAGAACCCTGTCTTGTCAGCCGCAAAAACCGTCCTGGGTATGCTCATGCCTCCGAAGGCTCTTTGACGTATGGTGGCATCATCGCCTCTATTCCAAGGCACGCCTATATGCTCAAAGAATTTTATCTCTTTTGGTGCATTCTTTACAAGTAGCTCTACCGCATTCTGGTCTGCAAGATAATCAGACCCCTTTACAGTATCGTACGCATGCAGATCTTCCGAATCCCCCTTTCCATGATACAAGACTCCTGAGATTCCTCCTTCAGCAGAAACTGAATGGCTCCTCATTGCATGCAGTTTTGATATCACTGCTATCCTAAGCTTGCTGCCGGAATGATGACTTGCATGTATTGCAGAAGTGAATCCCCCGATTCCGCTCCCCAATATGGCAATATCGTATCTAAGTATCTCCATCCAATTACAATAATGATTCACGCTAAAACAATAAAAAGACTAACGTGCAGCCAGGCACAAGGCCTGCTTCTTACGAGAATGCAGATTATTAAACTTGCTATCTAAAATATTATCAGTAAAATTCATCTAAGGGTTGGCATGGACGAGGAAGAATTCTATGATTTCGAGGAGCGGATATTCGAGGAGCTAGAGGGAAAGATGGCAGATATATATGGCGACGCATCTCTTTACAGTGCAATAGAGAAGATAGCAAAGACCTTCAACCCTTCCGCGGATCATGATCTGATAGAGAAGATAGCAAAGGACACATACGACTTCTACCCGATAAACAATTATCTCAAGGATGAGCAGGTAGAAGACATAATGATAAACAGCACAGATAACATATTCATCAACAAAGGATCTGAAGGAGAGATGAAGGTTACGGAGAAGCTCTCGGACCCGAAATCCCTTGTCAGATTCGTCAAGAAACTCAACATGTATGCTACTGCAAACGATGCAAACAAGCACATATACGATATACACCTGCCAAACGGTTCTAGGGCAAACGTTGTGAAATCCCCAAGAGGCGCAAGCGTCACGATACGAAACTTCAAGAAGCACGCATTCAGTATAATAGACCTGATAAACTTCGGGGAGCTCAACTATAATCTGGCTGCCAGGATATGGCTATACTCTGAAGGACTGAAGGTGAGGCCTGCAAACCTGCTCCTCGGCGGAACCCCAGGAAGCGGAAAGACCACTCTCCTAAACGCGATGTTCAGCTTCTTCAGACCTGAGGAAAGGATAGTCGTAATTGAAGATACCTATGAGCTTAACACCGAGACCCAGGAAAACTGCGTAAGACTGGAAACAAACCTGGAGCTAACGCTTGAGGACCTTCTGAAAAACGTTCTCAGAATGCGCCCTGACATGATAATTATAGGAGAGGTGAGAGGAGCCGAGGCAAAGGACCTCATATCAGCAATGACTATAGGAAAGATAGTCTTCGGAACCATACACGCAAGCACAACAAGAGACATAGTAAACAGGCTGGAGCAGCCTCCTATGAGCATAAGCAGCAATGCAATAACTCTGATAGATTCACTGATGGTCATATCTCAGATAGCTTCGGAAAAGGGCTTCGAGAGAAGGATAACGCAGATGTCAGAGGTCTCTGGGATAGAGACAAAGGTGCTTCTCTCAGATCTCTATCTGTATGATTACAGGACCAGGAAGGGTTCGCCAATACTGCCTAGCATAACCTACAGGGATGCTCTGGCAAAGCTCTCAGGCTACACTCCAAACGAGATTATTGCCGAAGAAAACAGAAGGGCGAAGATACTCGAGACTCTAAACAAGATGGGCGTAAGGGACCTGCGCGGAATAAACGAATTCTGTAAAGAGTACTATGACAGTCCTGGCAAGGCCATGCAAAAGATAGGGCTAGAAGGCATGGGAACCCTGCAATGAAGGCGAAAAGATGAACAAGCTGCTACCAATTCTGCTTATTGGAATGCTTGCATGCACTGCATATGCTGCAGGAACCGTAACACTGACTGGCACTTGCCAATCAAATATAAACAGGAACGGCAGCATAAACTTTTCAATATCAAACAGCGGAACCGACAGTGCATCTGCAGTACTATTGCAGTCATACTCTGCATTCTCCAATAAACTTACCGGATCTTATTCTGCAAATCAGATAGGTCCTGGAAGAACTGCATTTTTTGAGATAAATTCTAGTATGGGGAACAGAACTGGGTCGTTCGCATACTCATTCCTGTTGACATACCAGCAGAACACGCAGATATTTACTGTTGTGTTTCCATGTGTAGTTCAGAGCAACGGAACATCTGCCTCTCTGGCAGCAATAAGCAATGTATCAGTGCAGGATGTAAACTCTACAACAGAGAAGATATCAGGAAGCATATACAGCTTCTCACAAAGCCCTATATCCGGTAACCTTACCCTTATACTGCCTCCTGCGTTGAAGCCTAAAAGCAACACAACAATCAGTTTCACGGCAAATCCATACAGCTACTATAACTTCACGCTTTATGCAAATGCGCCGAGCCAGAACAATACTTATTCCGGCGCAGTGGCATTGCAATACTCGGATAACGGAACAACACATTCCTACGTGTCAATAATAAAAATAATTCCATACTCTGCAAATCAAGGCCAGCTGAAAGCATATCTTATTCAGGGAGCTATCCTTGCAGTGATTGCCATTATCTTGATTTTAGTGGCAAGGCAGCGCATAATTAAGCGTAAAAAGCAGAACGTAAGCCAAGAATAACACAGTATGCTCTTGCAATCATGAGTAATTCTTCAGCAGATAAAAGCTCATGTTGTTTGCAGTTCCATTAATGCTTCTAGTGGCAAGTATGCTGGTATTATAAGTTCTGAGATAATCTGGGCATGTGGTATTGTCATATGGCGGCACAAGGCACCAGTATCCATAATCAAGCACAAAGCATCTGTAGCTTTTTGTGAAGTTGGTGAAATTACTGCTGCTTGATTGCAGATAGCCTATCTGCGCCGCAGCTCTTCCGTTCTCATACCACATATCTGGAGTAAAACTGAAGACAAGGCAGTTGCTAGGAACTGCACTATAATTGCTATTTATGAAATTAGATGCCGGGAGTATGACGTGCTGCTGCGGAGCGCTTGACGGAGGAGCAGTGACAGTAGGTAAAAACTGAATGAATACAAGCGCGATTATTATGAAAAAAGCTGCATAAGGAACAGCACGAAGTGCACGGCTCTTATCAAAGCGCGCAGCCTGCTTTCTGCCCCTCTTTCTAACCATGCCTGCCATACTAAAAACCCCTGACAACTCTATCATTCCAATCGCTGCCAGTATGACTAGCTGCGGGTGCATCTGGAGCATCATACGCGAGTCAACGCCATACGTAGCTGCACCTGCGTAGAAAAACGCATAGAAGAAGAAATATACTAGGAACCACAGCACGAGCGAGATTATCACAGGCATATTCCTTTTATCATTAAACGACGTGGCTATTGCAATTGCTATCCCGACGACTGCAAGAAGCGTGATCTCAACCGGAAACGCCGCAGGATAATACCCGTGCGTATCAAACGCTCCAAAGAAATAATTTATATTTACAGGCGCATTTATCTCGAAGCTCGAGAGCGAGAACAGTCCACCGCTTCCCTGTCCAAATTGCGGATTAGCAATTTGGCCTGAGAGGTAATATGCCTGCGGCACAAGCAGCACGGCAAACAGCAGCACATACAACAGCGACAGCTCATCCTTGTTTATAAGCTCCTTCAGCCATTTTACGCTGCTGCTGAAATTTTTCTTAATCGACGAGTCGCCATAAATGAAATAGAGCAAGAAAAATAGTGGTATTAACAAAGCCCCTTCCGTCCTCATGTAAACAGTTATCCCAAGAGAGAACAAGAACGGAAGCAGCGTGGAGCTCTTTTTGTTCTCCGCAAACACGGTGAAGAAAAAGAAGGTCAGCGTTGCAAAAGCCGCAAGCGCCAAGTCTGGTACTGCTTGGGTGCGTGACCATATGATTACTTCTGGCATTACTGACATTGCAAGTGCAGACATGATGCCTGCTTTCTCGCCTTTCATCGAAGATCCGAGAAGGAAGACTGCTATAATTAGCAACGCGCCAGCAAGCATCTGCATGCCATATGAGACTGCGGTGCCTATCCCAAATATGCTGAATGCAATCGCTATGTAAAATGACCATTCAACAGGGTCGTGGTAGACCGCGGCGGAGCCGCACTGGTTTACGTATACGCTTCCGTACTGGCACCAAAGCGCATTGCCATGCTTTAGTATATTCATAGCTATGCCTTGGTATATGTTCTCGTCAAAGTATAGCTGTTCAGCAGGCCCAACGAACAACGCAAGGAACACCACAAAGAAGATAAGTATGAAAAGAAGCGCAATGAGAGATCGTTTTGTTATCTTCCCTTTTAGTGCCTTGGCCAACTCCTTCCTGTACAATGTAACTGACAGGATCAGCCCTGCAAACAAAACTATGTACACAGCGGTAAGCACATAACCCAGTATCTCCATGCAAAACTACCGTAAATTTACTGCAACATCTATGGAGTAGCTTCTTTATAATCCTTTAAGTAGCAATAAAAGCATGTCAGAACCAAAGGCGCATAAACTACAAAGTGCGATGGAATACTTGATGACCTATGGATGGGCTATACTAATCATAGGGGTCGTGCTCGTATCACTTTATGAGTTAAATGTCTTCAATCCCTCATCATATGTATCTTCAATATGCGCATTGCCTTCTGGATTCAACTGCATAGGACAATCCCTTTACGGCAATGGCATGATACTCCTTAATATAGAATATACTAACATCAATCCGATTCAAGTCACGCAGGTGGGGTGCAATACTAATCAGACCACTGCAAACATACATACATATGCTACTCCGGTAGCGATGAATGCCGGAGAAAACAGCACGTTTGCAGTAACCTGCTATTCAGGAACCGGTCCATTTACTGGACAATTAGACTCTATGTTTTCAGGGTCTGTGGTAATAAATTATACTGACGCCCGCACAGGGTTCCAGAACCTTATATACGGAAAACTTGTTACAAAAGTAATAAGGTCTTGACAAAGTTGAGATTATGAAGGATTCATTAGGCATGCTCTTCTTCAAAGAGAAGCAGATAAGATTAATAGCAGCACTTATGTCTGAGAAGGAGTGGCACATAGCCGACCTTGCAAAGGAAACCGGCGTAACCTACATACATACCTCAAACTTTATCAACAAGTGCGAGAGCGTTGGACTCATAGCGAGCGAGAAGCATGGTAGGATAAAGCGCATCTTCCTCACAGAGAAAGGCATGGAGATAGCTAAGGGGATAAGTGCGATAACCCAGAAAATGGACTCCCATCCCAAGCCTGTACCACAGGAGCTGCAAGATGGCTTATAGCGCTGATATCATAATGCGTTTTTTCATCGAGTTAAGTACATGCCCGTAATCCCTGTAATGCACGAATGCCGTCACAGACAAAGTGTAATCTCCTCTGTCAGTACTAGGCCCTGAGAATATGTCTACAGATATGCGCTTTTCCTCGTTCGGTCCAAGCATTCCTATTCTTATCTCCTTTTCCTTTGCCATTCCTACAGTATCAAGATTCAGTTTCTGAGGAACTTCGACTACTAAAGAACTCATCACGGGCTCCTTGGTGAGGTTCCTTACATCTATGAAAAGCGACGAGGAGCCTCTGCCGTTGGCCTTTAGCTTGTAAGGCACAAACTCTGTCTTCATTGCATAAGGAAGCTCACGCTCCAGATCCGCAGCTACGTTCTTTTTTCCAAACCTGTCAAATAATCCCACATAAACACCTTGAGAGTAAATAACAAAATAAATATTTAATATTATGCCGAGAACTATGAATACAGTGTTTTTATGTTTGTGAGGATATATACGGACGGAGCCTCGAGGGGAAATCCGGGAAAAAGCGCATCAGGTTACTCATTGTCCGACTCAAAAGGCAAGCCAATATACAAGAATACGGAGTACAATGGCATTACTACAAACAATGTGGCGGAATACAATGCGGTAATAAACGCGTTGAGGAAGGTTATAGACCGCATGGGTCCTGATAACGATGTAGAACTGTTCTCGGATAGTAAGCTTATAGTCAGCCAGATAAACGGAACATACAGGATAAAGGACAGCAAGCTGAAGGAGCTCAACTCGGAGGTCATGGTGCTCCTGGGCAAGTTCAAGAGTTATTCTGTAAAGAACGTCCCAAGGGAAAACTCCGGGATAGTGGCTGTTGATAGAGAACTGAATCTTTTCCTAGACCGGATATGATGATGTCTGGAGCTAATAAATATAAACCTGGACAACTATGTATTAATGCGTGATATATGTGGCATCCAGTGAAGCAGAAGATACTGCAACTAGCAATAAGCACGTGCCAAGCCCTGCAGCCAAGGAGACATACAAAAAGGCAGGAACGTTTTTCGAGAACAATCAGTTCGAAGAAGCAATAGAACAATACTCGAAGGCAATAAAGCAGGATCCGAAGTATGCAAGCGCATATTTTAACAGGGCCCTTGCATATGCAATTCTGAACAAATATGAAAACGCTCTGCGCGATGCAGAAATGGTTCTTGATCTAGAGCCTGACAGCCATGATGCACCTTATATAATGGGCATAATCGCGGAGTACCAGAAGGACTTCCAAGGTGCAAAGGAGTGGTATGAAAAGGCATTGGCAAGGAAGCCTGATTATGAACAGGCAAAGGCAAGGTTGGAGGCTCTCGAGGAGAAGAAGAACAAGGTGATTGTGGGGGAGCAGCCAGCGAATCAGAACACTGCTGATAACACTTCAAAATCTACGGTTGTTGAGGAAGGACAGATAAAGAAGATAAAGTGGCACGAATCGAAGATAAACTTCAACGACGTAGTGGGGATGAAAAAGGAGAAGAACCTGATATACGAAAACATAGTGCTTGCAATAAAGAAGCCTGAGCTTCTGAAGGCTTACGGAAAGAAGCTCGGGTTGGGAGTGATATTCTACGGGCCGCCAGGCTGCGGAAAGACCTATTTTGTAAATGCAATAGGGGGAGAGACAAAGTCAAAGGTAATAGTAGCGGCGATAAATGAGATAGTGGACATGTATGCGGGAAACACTGAGAAGAACATGCATGCTATATTTGAACAGGCGAGGCAGAATACTCCGTGCGTGGTATTCTTCGACGAACTCGATGCCCTTGGGACAAAAAGGTCAGGAGGCGGCGGGGGAGAGAATCAGAGCTTCATGCGGATGGCTGTAAACCAGTTCCTGCAGGAAATGGACGGTGTAGAGAAAAATCCCGAAGGTATATTTGTAATAGGGGCGACCAACCAACCATGGGACATAGATCCTGCATTGAAGAGGAGCAAGAGATTCGGAGAATCGATATACATTCCTCCGCCAGACTATAAGACAAGAAGAAGTGCCTTCGTATACAACACGAGGAAGATGCCACTGGGCAGGATGTCATACGGGAGGCTTGCACGCGCGACGATGGGCTTTTCACAGGCAGATATAGAGGAAATATGTGACAAGGCTGCGCTCATTCCTGCAGCCGAAGAGGACAGAACGGGGAAGAGGAGAAAGATACTCATGTCTGACTTCATAAGCATGATAAAGAAAAAAGGGAACTCATTGGACGAATGGTATGCTATGATAAAGAAGGAGATAATCTCAAAGACAGAGACACAGATAGTCGATGGAAAGAAACAGGAAATAGTCAAGGAAGGTCAACTTTCATCAGAGGAGAAGCAGAAATACAAGGCGCTTGTCAAAGACGTCAAGAGAAATTCAAATGCATTTTATAAGGGAGTAAAGAAATTCATGAGAGTATTTGCAATATACCTGTTCTGAGTAGCTACGTATATATTTAAAATACTAATCAGAGATGTTGTTCTGTTCTAAGGTATTAAAGATTAAGTGGTTGTTTGGCGATCAGAGAGGGAATTAGCACTAACGTGCCTCAAGAGAAAGTGAGTTTTGAGAAAGCTGCACTGAAGGATATAATAAGGAAAAGATGGGAAACAGAACTTGGCTCCGGCAAACAGCAGAGCAAGGAAGTAAAAGACCAGCTTGATTCCCATGTATCAAATATAAAGGGCATTCTGGATAATTACGACTATGAAATATTTTGCATGCCAAATATAATCACAAATACAAGGGCAATGTCAAGGTCAGAGGTTAAGGAATATCTTAAACATATGGAGGCATTGGCTGTGGGCTACTCTTTGGTATTTGGAGATGAAATGGCAACGCTTCTCCTGATAGGACTTACCTGCAAGTCAAGAAGCGTAAGCTCCATAGCAAAGTATTATGGAAACTTTTCATCAGATATAAACAAGAAGGTTGTATATTATGACAGGCTCCTGCAGAAGCACTCGGACTTTATGAGCAGGGTAAATTACGAGATTAAGGTAACAGAATCAGGATTCCTGCGGTTCTTCAGGAAAAAGAAGGTCATAAGACTGAAGACGATAGCTGGAAAGAGGGCAAACAGGATAAAATTGGTAGAGAAGAAGAAGTCTAATTATAGAACAATACTCTCTAACATGTCAAGATAAACTTTGCTTACCATGAAAAACTGTCTAACCTGTGCGTTTTGGGAATTTCTTAATTATAGCCTCCTGTATTCACTATAACTACATTTGAGGATCCATCGTTAACCACGTATGCAACCGCTCCGTTGGGCATAAATGCAATGCCTGTCGGATAATTTAATCCAGAAGTAATGCTGCTTACTACCTTGCCAGTTGCTATATTCACTATCTCTATATTGTTGTTTGATGTTGTAATATATAGATACTTGCCGTCAGGAGTTATCCCCATGGAAATCATACTACTTAACAGGGGCGAACTTATTGAATTAACAACAGCATAGCCTGCAGTATTAAGTACAATCACGTTGGACATGCCTAGCATATATGCATAATTCCCGTTAGGAGAAAAAGCAGCAGCCTGTGAGCCTATAAACAGTTGCGGAATGTTTACAGATGATATCTGGTTTGTAGCAGTATCAACTGAAAGAAAACCATAAAGCTGCCCTGATATGTAAGCATATGCTCCTGAAGGGG
>DAHUYR010000015.1 GCA_027315135.1 Microcaldota archaeon | reverse complement strand
TTGAGATATATAAAACATGCTATTAGCAAAGCTATCATTCCGACTTATGTCGTAATTGCAGTAACCTGCACTTCGCTCCTGCCCTCTTATTAATGACTTTGCAGATGATGCATTTTCTGTTCTGCTTGCAGTTGTACGGAGCAGGGTCTTCTTGTCTATAAACGTGCACCGGATCCGTACAAAGGCAGCAGCATTGTACAAAAGGCAGCTGTCTTTTATAATCTGACTTACAAGGCTACTTACTGTTGATATAAGTGAAAGATAATCTGAGAGTCGCTTATTACGGTGAGCAGGGTTCATACAGCGAACAGGCAGCGATCCGGCATTTTGGAAAAAGAGCTACGCTTTTAGGATTTAGGTTCCTGCCAGAAATATTTGACTCGGTTGGCAAAACTCTTGATTACGGAGTAGTTCCGATAGAAAATTCTACGGAGGGTCCAGTAACACAGACATATGATTTGCTGCTGGATTCGGATTTGATGATAGTAGGTGAGGAGATACTAAAGGTGGATCACTGCCTCATTGCAAATCCGCAGGCTACGATAAAGGACATAAAAACAGTTTATTCACATCCTCAGGCCCTCGGCCAATGCCGTAGTTATATAGAAAAGCATGGACTCAATGCAGTTCCATTCTATGATACTGCAGGCAGTGTAAGGATGATAAAGGAAAAAAAGTTGAATGACTCTGCGGCCATAGCAAGCGTTAGAGCTGCACAAGTTTACGGGATGAAAATCCTCTCCAAAAGCATTCAGGCAAACAAACACAATTTCACAAGGTTCACAATTATAGCAAGGAGAAATGAGACTAAAGACTGGAACAAAACCTCAATAGCATTCGGCAGCAAGCATAAGGTAGGATCATTATCCCATGCTTTAGACTGTTTTGCAAGGAACAAGATTAACATTCTCTATATAGAATCACGTCCGATACAAAATAGACCTTGGGAGTACAATTTCTACATAGACTGCAAAGGCAGTATAAAGGATAAGAATCTGGAGAATGCTATAAAAGAGCTAAGAAAAACTGCAACGTTTGTCAATGTTTTAGGCTCCTACAAAAGCGCACGCGGCAGAAGTGTGTGACTTATACCTGCGCCATCAGGCCATTTTTGCAATCTCATTGACTGCCACAGCAACTTCCGGCTTTCTTGCAGCTTCGCTGAGTTCATATCTGAGTTCGTCAAAACGGAGAGTAAGAAGCTGTTTTTCTGTCTTCACTATGTCAAAGTCATTTGCGGCATAAATAATTGTTGCAAAACAGGTGCCTGCCGAGTAAAGCCTCGCTCTAAAAGAGCTATTCTCATTGAAAGATATGCTACCATGCGTATTTACTATGTCTGATATTGCTTCGTTGCTGACCTCTCTAGAAAACGATATACCAGTTCCGTTAGTTCTGATCTGTCTATAAGTTTCCGGCAATAGTGTAATTGCATCGCTGTTAAAAACCTTGAACACGGATTTGATGACGCTCTGCGGGTTATCCCTTCCGTTCAGTCCGCAGGTGCCCTGGATAAATACTGCACAGCCTTCCTCAAGTGTGCTCATTGCACAAAGAGTAACTGGACTAAGAGCATCCATTATGTCGAATTCGCTTGACGCACCTCCAGCTCTCCTGACATGATGCACAAGTTCATGCTGCAACGTCTCTCTTACCTTTGCCTCTTCGTTATAATCGTTTACAAATACCTTCCCACCCTCTTTTATAGAATACAGGTATTGCCCGTCGTAGCCTCTCTCGACCATAGTCAGACATGTTATTCGGTCTTTTTCGACATGAGTAATATCAGAATTAGTTGCACTGCTGAAGGTGATTACTTTTGGCGCAGGATGCTCTCTTCTGGAAACTCCGTTGTAATGATCCAGAATCCTTGTAGAGTCCGATTCGATAATACCTCTGCTTACAGGTGCACTTTTCTCTTTCGGTTGCATTATCCTATTCATAGCATCAATAAATAACGACTATTATATCTTACTAAAAATCTTACTAAAATACTGCCAATTAAAAAATTGAATACTCTCCAGACCAACGCTTCTTTGTGGAATAGAGGCATACATATAGTAGGATTTCTTATTTATAAACGTATTTGTATGGTGCGACGAATAACTACAAAAACAATAAGCAAATGCTAATTTCCGAGGACAGATTATCAGCTATTCGAAATGCAAAATATTCGCACTCGGTGTTAGTGCCGATGTATATTTCGGCAAAAGACGGATATACTGATGTATTTAAAATACCAACTATTTCATGATAATACCTTTGTTGATAAAGATGGCAAATCACCTAAAAACTGGCGACAAAACTTACGTTAACATAGGCGCACTCGTCTTAGCGTCACCTCAGGAAGCTATACAGGAAGCGCTAAGGAATGGCAACGGAAATGGCAACGGAAACGGAAATGGCAACGGCGTAAGGCATAATGGCAACGGCGTGCATGCAGAAGGAAAACACCTTGTCGAACTTTTGCATACGCTTCAGGAAAGAGAGAATACAGGCATAAGAAAGATTAATGACATAGTTAAACCTGTCTACATGACTGTGGTAGAACAGGAAAGGCCGCTACAGAGTGGTATTCCGTCAAGAGAAGTTCTTAACACGATGTCAAGATATATGCCTCCAGAAGAGCTTGCAAAGATAAGCAGCAGTATGAAGTTCATTGTCGACCCTGTGGTCCACGACATAGGATCCGTTCCTGACGGAGTGATAAAGAGGCAGGAGCAGCCGCTGGAGACCGGGCTTGCGATAGTTACTACTATATCAGACAACACCGGACTTGCATTTATAGAATCTGAACCTGGACACAAAGAGGACCTGCAAAGAATAGTTCTTGGGGATCTTGATCCTACAGGATTACTTGCAAGGAAGCACTCACAGGCGATACCGTTCAACGGCAGAAAGATAGAGGTTGGCACATGGCAGAAGCTTAATTACATAGATCCGAGCGCCATTGAACATCCTGAAGAACCTATGCAATTTGTAGTCAGTATATTCAAGTCTACGGAACATACTCTGCTGATAAAGAGGATAAGAGACAACGTGTCTACAGCTGCGAAGGATATAACTGAAGACGTAGCAGGAATAGTGAAAGGGCTAAACGTGCAAAACGGTGTAGCAGTAATATTCGGCATGCACACCACCATAGGCACAGTTTTGATGAAGTCTGAAGATGCCGATAATCAGATACGTCTGCTTAATCACGTTGCCCCGAATGATTTTGATCCTACACTTAAAGTTCCGTACCAGCACAATCTCAATGTCAAAGACGGCAACGGACACAGCCACATACAGAGCCTTCTTGTAGGTACAACCGTCTTTGTCCCAGTAAGGGACGGGGTCCTGGACGTCGGAGACTGCAAGATAATGGCCTTTGACTTTGATGACAATCAGGCACCTAGAGACAGAGGATTCACTATAACCGTCATAAAGGATGCTGAAGATGACCAATCAAGGTCTAATTAAGACTGTCTGTACATAGCAAATCATGTCTGATTTTATGGAAGAGCAAAATAGAATAGGTCTGATAGGACTGGGAAGCATGGGCTCAAATATCGCCAAAATCCTGTTAAGAGATAACTATTCGATAACTGTGTACAATCAAAGCAATAGCAAATACAGCCAGTTTACAGGAAATGACAATGTACAACGTTCAGATAGCATCGAAGACTTTGCAGAAAAGCTGCAGCGTTCCGGGAGTGCTATCGTTTGGCTTATGATACCTGGAGGATCTCCGACAAACAGCATGGTGGACAGGCTATCGGAACTGCTGAAAGAAGGCAGTATAGTCATCGATGGCTCGAACTCCAAATATGAAGATTCGATGGCAAATTACAAAAAAATGAATTTGAAGTCCATATCATATCTTGACGTAGGTGTTGCAGGAGGCCCTGATGATCTTCTTAAAGGAGTTGCACTCTCAGTAGGTGGGGACATGGATGCGTTTGAAAAGGCAGAACCAGTGCTCAAGGCTGTTGCAGGAGAGGGAACATATGAACATGTTGGCGGCAGCGGACAGGGGCATTGGTGGAAAGGAGCGCATAACGCATATTTTTACAGCATATATCCGAAAGCAGCGCAGATTGCAAAGCTGATGATGGACCGGCAGGGCTTGGATGTTCAGAAGGCACTAAAGCTTTTTGCAACGGCTCCTCCGATTACAACAGGAATACCACAGTCAATACTTGATGCATATGAGAGTGGACTGATAACAGGGAAGGTGCAGCCGGAGATTCCCGTATCCAAAATGGTAAGCTCCTTTGTAGATAAGGAAGTGAGTGAAGGGGCTGATCTGACACTGATAAGAGAGGCATTGCGTTGCTATCCAACAATGTCTGAAGGTACAAAAAGCGTTATGAATCCTGCAAAGAAGAAACTCACAGGACACTGAGAGTATATGCCAAACGTCATTTAATAGTAATTAGATACATTTCAATATTATCTCAGATAGAAATAATTTATTGGGCTTTAACTCTTAATTTAGGAGCAGACCTTCTTAGAGCCTTCAAAAGACCAGGCTCCCCAGTATTGCCTTTTTCGATTGCATGACTCACTCTTTCTCTTTTCATATCTGGCACATATGGAGATGTAGCGAAATTTTTTAGCCACCAATCAACCATATGCTCCTTAGGCACATCTGTAAGCGCGTTATCTAACTGCCTGAATACGTCTATTACTGCCAGGTATCTCTTGGCAGAATACCCTGCAAGGGGTGGTCTTTTTAGTATTTCATTGCGTATCATATCCTCTTCAACTCCAACCAATCTGCCTATCTTAGTCTGCTGCCTGAGGACTCTAGCATGGTCTAAACCTGCGAATCTGGGATGTGTCAGTACTGCTTTTGCTGCCTGTTCATCCGTGCATCCGTATGCCTCTTTTATTCCGTTGATTACTCTAGTATGGTCATAGCCTGCGAATGGAGGAAAGCATAGTACTGCTTTTGCTGCCTGTTCATCCGTGCATCCGTATGCCTCTTTTATTCCGTTGATTACTCTAATATGGTCATAGCCTGCGAATGGAGGATGTGTCAGTACTGCCTTTGCTGCCTGTTCGTCCGTGTATTTATAGGTATCTTTTATTCCGTTGATTACTCTAGTATGGTCATAGCCTGCGAATGGAGGATGTGTCAGTACTGCCTTTCTAATTGTGTCACTATTGACATTGTATATCTCTGCAATCCTGAATAAATGCTCTGCTATCCCTATTGCACTTTTATTCCTGTTTCTTGCTGTAAAGTGTTCTGAATCAAGCAGCTTTGATGAAGCTTCTGGACTGAAGCCTGCCTCTACTAGGGTTTGTTGAAAAGACATAGGTATCCATGCGCTTATCCTGATATTTATAGATTGCCACATGTTTCAGGTGCCCTACAACTGTTTATATATGTGAAAATCCATATGGTATTCAGTAGTGGTGGTAGGATGATAACAAAAACAATTGGAACCAGTGAGATGCGAAAATCGGATAATGCGGAATTAAGCACTATGGTACGCAATGAACAAAAGACAGGAAGCAAAGTTGACACATTCAAGAAGCATGCAAGAGAACTGGCGGTTGGAGCGGCATTGGCAGTTACCTTTGCAGTTTCAGGCTGTGCAACGTTTCCAGGCCAGATAGCAGATGGCGTTCTTGGCGGATATGTTGGAAGCCAGATAGTCTATGGAGAAGGAATGCCTTACTATAGCTACAGAGATGAAGTACCATACTATGGTTATGGAGGAGACATGGATGGTCCAAGTTTTGTAACCCCTTATTACTTTGGAAATGAGTATAGTAACAATTACTATGGTTATGGAGGAAACATGGATGGTCCAAGTTTTGTAACTCCTTATTACTTTGGAAATGGGTACGGTGATGATTATAATGATGGATATTCCCAGCAGTATTGGCAGCGAGAGGATGATGGTGGAGATGGACGCATGAGGCAGGAAGAGCGTCGCAGATGAAGACATAAGGAAGGTTACTGGCTGAGATTTTAGGCACTGGAGTTGCTAGCGATGGGTTGAATAGCCTTAAGGCTTTTTAACCCTGCCCATTGCCTGAAGGTCGATAAACTATTCTGTGAACAATGATTGTCATGATGATACTAAAACTATCTTAGTGTTTCCAACATATTATTAGTAATGATAATAGTCGCTGCTATTTGCGTTTAAATTGCAGATCGTTGAAGCCTGATTTTTATCTGATGTATAAGTAATAGCCTTTTAAAACGCAATTCTGTGCAATTTCTGTCGTCGAAGATTTGGAGAGTGCCTCTCCATATGAGATTCCAGCTTTTTGAATAGCATTTCTTAAAATTCCATAGAACTGATATTTTTAATATGTGTTCCATAGAACTGACAGGAAAATCGGAGCACGAGGAAAAGCATTATTTTTGATCCTGTTTTTCAAATAATAGGGATGGCTTAACAGAAAGCCCTTATTTTCCATAAATCTGGAATGTATCACTTTAAGCAGCCCTTATTTTACACCAGTATTTTGGAAGTATACTGTTTATCAATATTATATGAACAACATTCAATAATATGGATAAAATAGAGACACAGATCTGTCTAAGAACCACCAAATGAGCATATTCTAATACTTATTTAGAATAACTAATATAATATTAGAATATCTAAAAATATGTTCTATAGGCCGATGTGAAGAGCCTTTTAGCCTTATTCAATATTGAAGGAGACACGTCACGCAGAACATTTTCAAGATCCGCCTTTCTTGCAAGCGCCATCTTGTAATCAGTAGAATGGAATGGATCTGTAGTTATTATTAGTCCTCTAGAGTCTGCCTTAAGATAATCAGTATCTATATATACATTACCTACCCCTCCGCAGATATGGAAGGATCTCTCTTCAGGAGCCAGAACGTTGTAGAAAGTATTGCTGTCTACAGGCCTGAATAGCCTTCCGTTGAAAACCGATCCGTCTTTCGATACCCCGTTTTTAAGTATCTCAAAATAACCTACACTGCGTATGTTCCTGCCCAGTATCTGCGCGTCAGAGTTTCTGAAAAGCGCTGTTCTGAATTCATCGTTGTGCAAAAAGGACACAGCAGCGTGCTCAAGCGTTATCTGCACCATATCCTCAGGCACAGTGATCCTCTGATGCACTATCATATCACGCATCATGTTAAAGTATGCATTTCCAGCATCATCGGCTGTACCATCCGTTTCTTTCGTAAACTTTGCGAAGAATATAGGTACTTGAGATACTGCAGGTACAGAGGTCCTTTCTTGCGTTCTGCTAAATTTTCCTAGCATGTGATCAACTCATAGATAAATATTAAGTGTGTGAATTTTATACTTGTTTCTAAGATATATTTAGAAATTCTAATATATTACTTCCTTTACTCATGACTCTCTTTTTCCTGCACTCCCTGGTGTTCATTTCTTTAAACATAGTCAGTCTCTTTTCTCCTTGTATATATCGCTTTTGATGTTTATCTCTTCCTCTGACACAAAGGGCATGCGCGCGCCTTTGACCTGTGGATACGCATGCCTGTATTGCACTCTGTTGCGTGCGTGGCATACCAGATCATAATACAGATCTCTTTCAACAATTATGCTGTCCTTTGCCTCTGCATTCCTTATGCGCATGTCTTTGGCTGAAAATGCAGAGCCAACAAGCAGGTCTGCTGCTTCAATACTTGTTAAGGACAACAGGTAGCCTGCGCTGATGTCTCCCTTGGCTAAAACCTTCTTTGCAACAATCTCTTCTGCAGAAATGTGCTCTGCCGAGACTACTCGTCCAGAGAGTTCCATGACAATGGACACGTTATTGCAGCGTACATCTTGCAAGTCTGCACTTCTTGCCCTGATATTCCCAGATAGTTCCAGGTTTCTCAGCTCCACGTCCCTTGCGGTGAGATCTCCATCGTATATCGTCAGGTTATACAGTCTGTTCTTATAGCCAAGCACGTCGCCGTGAACCTCTACGTTTCCAGTAAGCCTTGTATTCCTGTATAGTACAAGGTCGCCTGGTATTACATTTGTCTTTGGCCTTTCGTCCGCACATGCTCCGTGTGCAGGCAGGGTTCTTGAGAATGCCATTTGATCAGTTATTCCGCATCCTTTCTCTGTGAAGCCTTAAGATAACGGTAAAGGCGGTGCCTCTTGACATGAGTGCTTCCTCTTAATACGTTCTCTAATCTGAAACCTGTGTCAAATTTAGCATTGAGAATGCCTATGCCTAAATTTACTTCTGAATTTACCTTCAGATTAGGCAGGTTCAGCGATCTTGCAAATGCTTCTGCCTGTGCTTTGTGCGACGCCTCTATTGCCGCATCTACTCTCTCTTTAAGCTCCTTCCTTGCTTTTATATTATCTAGGAATTTCATATCTTCATCTCTTATAAGTATGATTACAATACCTATCTTCGAATTATTTTCAGATGGCAGATTCTAATGTATGGAAAATTTATTCACATGTTATTCTTTACCGAGGACTGTATACGTAAACTGGTAGTAGTATTAGTGGTTTATGTGATATTTAAAAGCATCTGGATGAGTTCGTCCTTTGTAGAGAATCTGATATCAGTATCTTACTTCCTGCATCACTTTTTCCCTTAAAAATGGCTTGCCGATTCCTCCTCTTCCGAGATCAATCACTTCTAAAGTATCTTTTGATACGCGGTCTTGCCCTGTAGAGAATTTTCCCTGATTGTCCAAAGTAGTAACGTTGGCATTATTAGCTGGCAGTATGCTATTTGAAGTCTGTTTATTCTCCGGATCCGTTTTCTTAATGACATTCATAAAAACACATGCATAAATAAACGCCGGTATTATTTAAACATAACTGCAGCAACGCTTTTTGTCTAACATACTACAAAGATTATATACCTTTACTGAAAATTTATTTCAGAGGGTTGGGAAGGCCTTAAACTATGACAGTAGGGTTAGCGCTTTGTTTGACTCCCAGCTTTTGGCTTTTGTTCGACTCTTAATATGTACACATAATCTCTGTTTATATTCTTTTATGTGCGAACAAATGAGATATGGCGACAGGCATTGGAAAGAAAAGGCGTTATGAAGGGTTCAGATTCTATCTTCCTAAAGACGCATGGATAATAACTGCCACTTCGGCGTTCTGGGGAATAGGCAGCTTCATGTATTCGCCATTCCAGTCTATATTCTTCAAAGCCCTTGGAATGCCTCTTGTTTACATTGCCTTAATAGCAGCTATAAGCTCTGTAGTGACTGCAGCCGCCTTGATACTCGGCGGTTATCTTGCAGATGCATATGGAAGGAGGAAGGTCATAGTCATATTCAGCACCATTTCAGCAGGCAGTGCCCTCATGTATGTCTTCATAAACAGCTGGCAGATAATACTCATTCCTGTGATAATAAGCGCTTTGTGCAGTATATACACGCCTGCATTTAACTCTATACTCACAGAGTCGATGAGAGAGGACATGCGCCCTACAGGGTTTGCCTCATTTGCAATGCTTAACACACTTCCTGCAATATTCGCCCCGTTCATAGGCGGCTTGCTGATGGTGCATTATGGGGATATAAACGGTATCAAGATAGCTTTCTTTATAAGTGGTATGCTTGGTCTTGTAGCGATGTTTGTACGTGCAATTAAGCTTGGAGAGACCTACAAGCCCAAACAGAGGCTGAAGGAGCCCTTCCTCAAACACATCAGGGATGTGCTAAACGGCTATGCCTACGCGTTGAAAAAAGCGAATGGAGATGCAAAGAAACTTCTAATGTATGCAATAACCTCAAGCATCGCAGCAAGCTTTACCACCATATTCATCTCCCTTTACCTTGTAAATCAGCTTAATCTTTCCCCCCTGACATACGGACTGCTGAGCGGCATCACAGGCATTGCCACTGTCATAGTCCTTATTCCAACCGTGCGAATAATAAAGCGTGCTGGACTCAAGAAGGCAGCGATACTGTCGGCGCTCTTCTCCCCACTCAGCATGTTCATCTTCGTATCGTCCAACGGCATGAATGATCTTCTTGCATGGAGCGTTACTGGAGGAGTTGGAGGCGCGCTTGCGCAGCCGTCAATGAGCACACTGCAGGGAAACCTCTCTGAGAAAGAGATACGCGGAAGGTTGATGGCTCTGTTCAGCGTCATGCCGCTGCTTGCTGCATTCCCTGCGCAGATACTCTCCGGATACCTTTACGCAAATGTCTCATACCTCTCGACATTCCTGATTTCCATACCTTTCTACGTAATCTCTATCTTTATACTCACGCGCCTGAATATAAAATGAATTTTGCATTGTCGATAGTGACAAGAGGATTATTCTCCGTTTATTACAAGCTCTTTTCCCTTTGATAAATAAGTAGATATGGCTTTATCAAAGTCTTCTTTCTGGATACCTTCAATAATATTATCGCTTGATTCTGCATTTTTAATATAATCCATATTTTTAAATTTGAGAAAATTTATTGAAAATTCTTCTTTGTCTCCTTGTTCCTCTGCATAATCCAAAAGCGTTCTGTTTTTAAAATGACTGAATTCGCTTCTCTCGAATCCATTTTTATAAATATTATCAAGCTCTTTTGACATGATTTTTCGCGTTTCGGCAGTGTCCTTTTTATTGACAGGAGCAAAATACCAGCAATATCCTGCTCCGTCGAATATTTGTTCTATTGACTGACCTTCGTATATAAGCCCCTTGTTTTTGAGGACATCTTCTAGTCTTTTTATGATTCCGTTAAAAGCCATCAAAAACGAGTAGTATTCATGAGGATTTTTGCCGAAATGATCTGTTCCTGGAAGAACAAAACATGTACCGACCAAAGAGCTGCTGAAATTGTATTTGGTTTCTTTTTCAGGCGTGTCTTTTAAATCTGTTAATTTGGTATTTTTACTTTCTAGGTCTTCTTTATAATCTCCGAGATTATTCTTTAGTCTTTCAGCAATCTTCTCTTCGTCTACGGCACCATAGGCAAATATATGCACTCTTGAAGGAACATAATTTGCATTGTATGTATGGCTCAAGATATCCAGAGTCATTGATTCGGTTACACTAATCTCTTCATACAATGTTTTGCGGATTTTGTCTCTAAATAACACGTCCGTTACTTTATGATTAAACGCTAGGAAAGGAGAATCTTGAACTCGGGAGAGCTCTCTCAATACTGATTTTTTCTCTTTGTTTAGGTTATCCTCGTTAAAGGAGGACTTTGATAACAGTTTAGTAATTAAATCTGCGGCTTCATTGGCATATTTGAAATAAAATGGGAAATAATAAGTAGTATATGTGAGAAAGGTCTTTCCATGAGTATAGCTCCCAATTTTTGGCAGGTCTTCCGATACATTATCTAAAAGTATGTGTTCTAGCAAATGGGCAGATTCGTTTTTTGATTCATGTGCTGTGCCATAATTAACATATGCTGTGACGCTGGCTGACTTGAAACCGCTTCGGTTAAGTGCAGTTATTCTTAGGCCATTGTTTAAAGTCAAATCTATCATAATATGCCCTATTTTGTATCATTTTACTAGTAATAAACACGTTAATTGAGTATCGCTCCTGAATGTTGTCCATCCATACTGCTTGTACTTATTGTTATTACCGTATACCCACTTACCATATTAGTAGTTTAAGTAATATATAAACATTTGCTTAGCAAGGTGCATTAACCTTATACATATTCTGCTTGTAAGCGATGACATCTCCATATTTATGTGCCTGAACATGAGATGAGTCAGACAATTTCTTCCTGTAACCGTATTTTTAAATCTTGTTCTGCATATTAAACCATGCCTAGCGTAATTGATGTCTTCAAAGAAGGGATAGACTTAGTCAAGGATAATTACTTCAGCGCCCTTGGAATGTATCTCATACTTCTTGTCGTAGTGCTTATAATCGGCGTCATTGTTGCTGCAGGAGCAGTAGCGACTGTCATAGGAGGAATTACAGCTTCGCATACCGGAACCTATGCCACATGGCCGATAGTAGTAATAGTTGCGATAGTCTTTGCTGCCATGATACTTGTAAGCCCTATATGGAACGGTGCTTATTACTCCCTTGCAATGCAGGCGATGAAAAAGAAGGGAAAGGCATCCTTGGGAAAAGCCATCAGAGAGAGCAGCAAAGTGTACAAGAAACTTTTATGGACCTCAGTCATCCAGATATTCATAACTCTTGCAATAATGATAATCATATTTCTTCCGTTTGCAATTTATAGCACTTCACTCCTCCCTTTGCTTAAGAGCAGCGTTTCTCCATCCACCGGAACGTCTACAATATCCTCTGTTATCAGCGCGCTAGGGTTTCGTTCATTGTTTGTGTTATTGTTTCTGATAATTACAATAATAATTGAGGCAATTGTTACCTTTGTACTGGGAACATTGTTCTATGAAGCCATGCCTCTTGCAATGCTGAATGGCACGAGTGGACTTGCAGCAATAAAGAAGAGCGTGGCGATCGGCAGGAAATACTTCTGGAGCATCGTAGGATTAATGATACTGACTGCGCTTTTTGGCGTTCTTGTTTACGCAGTAATGGAGATAGCGTTTGCCATACTTTCGATAATCAGCCCGATAGTCGGCCTGCTCGCATATTTTGTCATTCTCGTTATACTGGAATCGTTCCTTGTAGGCCTTTCAGGATTCCTTCCGATAGTCTTCTACAAAAGATACGTAAATGCATGAAGCCTATCTGTTGTCTCCGCTGCCTGCTATCTTCCCTCTCTCATGCCTGCTCTTAAGCTTCTCTAGATTGTGAAGCGCAACATCTTCGAAATCTATCCCGAGTTCAGTGGAAATCTGTGCAAGATACCAGAGTATGTCTCCCAGTTCGCCCTTTAGGTCCTCCCTGTCTATCTTTGTGTTATCCCTTGCTATCTTCTTTATCTTGTTAAGCAATTCACCAACCTCTCCTGCTAGCCCTATGGAAGGATAGAAAAACGCCCCATCGAGGTTCTTCGGATAAACCGCTGTCTTGTTAGCTTCGCTTTGATACTCTTCAAAGTCCATTTAATCACTATCTTGCTTTTTTGAGGAGAGAGATTTATAAAGATTAATAAACTATATTTAGTGTTCGTATTTTGTTGATTCTTATGAAAAAATTCAAGAGCACCGATGAGGTAAAGATTCCTGACAGGCTTATAGACCAGATAATAGGGCAGGATAAGGCAACAGAGATCATAAAGAAGGCTGCGAAACAGCACAGAAACGTCCTGCTGATAGGCTCTCCTGGAACTGGGAAGACGCTGCTTGCTCAGGCAATGGCAGAGCTTCTTCCTGCTGCTGACCTTGAAGATGTACTCACATACAAGAATGTCAATGATGATAATAAACCCATTATAAAAGTGGTTAAGACATATCCTAATGCAAAGGAAGCTTTGGGAAGTGGGAAGGCGCTTGGGGACGGGCAGGGCAGACAGATAGTCCAAAAGGAGAAGATGAATGGCAAAGTGGACATGGGCAAACAGAGGAGCTTGATAATACCAATACTTATCGTTTTGGTGGTTGTTGCAATAATTGCTGCTTTCCTGAACATACTGAACAGCTCGCAGATAATATTCCTCGGCGCGATAATGCTTGGCATATTTGTATTCGGCGCAGCTGCGCTGTTCGTTGGTACTTTTAGAAGGGCTGGAGCAGGAGTTCTTCCAGGAATGTTTGATACTAACGAGCCAAAGCTTATAGTTGATAACACAGGACTTACACATGCGCCATTCGTGGAGGCAACCGGAGCAAAGGCAGGCGCGCTCTTTGGCGATGTCAAGCATGATCCGCTGCAATCTGGTGGTTTAGGAACGCCTCCGCATATGAGAGTGGACAGCGGTGCAGTCCATAAGGCAAGCAAAGGAGTTCTTTTCATAGACGAGGTATCGAATCTTGAAGCAAAGAGCCAGCAGGAGCTATTGACTGCTATGCAGGAGAAGCGCTATTCGATAACAGGCCAGAGTGAACTTAGCTCAGGAGCGATGGTAAGGACAGAACCTGTCCCATGCGACTTCCTTCTTGTAGCTGCAGGAAACCTGCAGGATGTACCAAAGATGCATCCGGCACTACGTTCAAGGATACGCGGCTATGGATATGAAGTATACATGGAAGACACCATGCCAGACACTGAAAGAAACAGAGAGGACATCATAAGATTCATAGCCCAGGAGATCAAGAAGGATGGAAAGATACCTCCGTTCAGCTATGATGCCTGCATGGTGGTAATTGAGGAGGCAAAGCGCAGGAGCGGAAGGAAGAACAGGCTTACGCTGATACTTAGGGATCTTGGAGGAATAATTAGAGCTGCAGGAGATATTGCGCGAGAGAAAGGAAGAAAGATAGTGGCAGAAGAGGATGTATACGACAGTTTCAAGGTTACAAAACCGTTGGAAGCGCAGTTTGTAGAGCAGTCGCTTGATTACAGGAAGGATTACCAGATATTCAAGAGTGAGGGTTATGCCATAGGAAGGGTCAACGGACTTGCAGTAGTTGGTTCATCTTATCTCTCATCCGGAATCGTACTGCCGATTGTTGCAGAGGTTACAAAGGCAAGTTCAAGAACAGAAGGCAAGCTGATACCAACTGGAAAGCTTGGAACCATAGCGAGAGAGGCTGTGAAGAATACCGGTGCAATCATTAAGAGACATATGAACATGGACATGACAAGCTACGATATCCACGTGCAGTTTGTTCAAACTTATGAAGGAGTTGAAGGTGACAGCGCGAGCATATCAATAGCTGTAGCAGTTATATCTGCACTTGAAGGAATACCTGTATCTCAGGAGATAGCAATGACAGGTTCTCTCTCTGTAAGAGGTGATGTTCTTCCCGTAGGAGGCGTTTCCAACAAGGTAACTGCAGCAATAGGTGCTGGCATGAAGAGCGTGCTTATACCTAACAACAATGCCGGGGACGTGAATATAGACAAGAAGAACCTTAAGAAGATAAAGATAATACCAGTTAAGAATATTGCGGATGTTCTCCAGTATGCGCTTAAGAAGAGCAAGCGCAGGGACGAGATAATAAAGAAGCTAAGAAAGTACATTGAGACAGACAAACTGGAGAGAGAACCGTTAGAAGCGTGATAAGAAATGGCGACTGATGCAACATCCAAGAAAAAGATAGAGGAGCTTGGCGAAAAGATAATCAGGGAGATAAAGTCAGGCAAGAACCCTAAGTTTGTTACGGCTACAAGGACAAGGTCAAACATAATCTTTGATCCAAAAGTAGGATACCTGAAGCTTGGCAAGGCAAAGGAAGAACGAGACTTCATCAACGTCTCACAGTCAAAGAAGTTCATGCAGACCGTCGCAATAGCTTCAAAGTGCCATAAGTTCGTGAAGGAGAATCTGCACACCTCAATAAGAGGACTGTATTACCAACTCAAGCACTCGCTCGGAGAGGATATAGACGAGAACATATTCAACGAGCAGGCCGAATCCAATCCGCTGGTAGAGGACCTTGAGGTTGCACTAGATCTCAAGAGAGAGGATCTTAACCTGAATACGAACAGGAAGGGGCTTCTTGCAGGGAACATGAAGATAATAGACAGCTTCGGCGGTGAGAGACAGGAGATAGATGCAGGCAAGATGGGAAGGAGCGGATGGGCAATACCTAGCGACGTTGACAACGAGATAGAGTTTGCAGATGTGAAGGCCAAGTATGTGCTTGTAGTGGAGAAGCAGGCCTTATGGCAGAGGCTAAACGAAGACGGAATATGGAAAAAGGAGAGCTGCATACTGATGTCTTCCGAAGGGCAGGCATCCAGAGGCACAAGGAGGCTGATAAGGAAGTTTGCAGACATGAAGTTCCCTATTTATGTGCTCAATGACGCTGATGCGTGGGGATGGTACATATACTGGACGATAAAAACTGGCAGTATAAACCTTGCATACATGGGAGACACTATCGCGACACCAGAGGCAAGATTTATCGGCGTAACAATATCTGACATAGAGAGATACGACTTCCTCAAAAACCTTACGCTGAAGGCTACTGACGTAGACCTGAAAAGGGCTGAGGACATGCTCTCTTATCAGTGGATAAACGTGCACAAGGAATGGTCAGACGAACTGAAGAAGGTAATAAAACTGAAGCTGAAGCTTGAGTCTGATGCGTTGCAGGGACCGAGGCTCACCTTTGTCCAGGATTACATAAAGGAGAAGATAAAAAATAAGGATTTCCTGCCGTAAATTACCCTCTCATAAATTGTGCAGGCTTCAGTATTGCTGATAGGTGAAATTGGTGCATATGCCGGCACTATCGACAAAAGCATTCAGCTATGAGTATATCTTTGCTCTTCGTATTAGACCTTCTGCATACTGACTCAGGTCACCTACCACGTAATTTATAACTATCTCTTCCTTTTTTGCAATTTCATATGCAGAAGGTTGTCTTTTTATTGGATTAGAAACGGTATTTGAGAGTTCGTTTCTTTTTGTTATCGAATCTGAAGAGAGCCCGAGCCTTACCCTATCTATTACCTCTCTTCTGATAATCTCTTTGTCAAATACCGTATACAGTACCTCTTTTAGGTGTGTGTCTTTTTCTATTTCTAACAGAACACTATCTGTGAGCTTACTCTCACGTACAATGCGCTCCTGTGTATAAACCTCACGGCGCCATATCTCTCTCAGCCTTGTATTTTCCTTATTTATACTTTCTACGCTCCTATCAGTATTTGCATTTCTAAGAAGTGCGATTGTCAGTCCCTTTGCATACTCTTCTTCATATTTTAACTCAGAGCCATTCAAGTTATTGGTTTTTATATTTTTGTGCTCTGTTGTCGATTTTTCTGTCTTATCTCCCGAATCCACCCTGGAAACCCTTGGCATTCTCAACGGCATATCCATTTTACCACACTTAATGGTGCTCTTTTGCAATTTATAAATAGTTTGGGTTTTTCGCTTTATGACGCATTCATATCTCTGTAATTATTTTACGGTGCTGCTTGGGCATATTCCTTGCAATACGCATCTGGGGCACTCCTTCTTGGCTGCCTTGCACGTGTCTCTCCCCAATTCTATAAATAGATTGGATGTTACTCCCCACGCGCTCTTTGGCATCTTCTTAAGCAGATCCTGCTCTATTTTCTTCGGATCCTTATGTCTGCTATAGCCAAGCCTTCTTGAGACTACTGCGCAGTGAGTGTCTACAGCTATCCCTTCATCTATGCCAAAACCCTCATTAAGCATGACGTTTGCAACCTTCCTTCCTACTCCAGGAAGCTCCATAAGCTCCTTCATGGTCCTAGGTATTTTGCCATTGAAGCGCTGATTTATCATCTGTGCAGCCGCTTTCAGATTCCTGGCTTTCGTCTTGTAATAATTCAATCCGCTGATATCTGCACTTAATTTTTTAATATCAGCAACAGCATAATCATTAAAAGTCTTGTACTTTTTGAATAGAGCTGATGTCACTTTGTTTGTCTGTTTGTCTGTACACTGTGGAGAGAGGAGAACTGCAACAAAGAGCTCTGTCTTATTTTTATGACTTAGTTGCGTGCGCGGGTCGCTGCCATATTTAGATTTAAGCAGCCTTAGGACTTTTAACGCGCTGGGAGCCGGTCTGCTCATAATAACACAGTCATGATCTAGAGCTTTGCAGATTAATAATGTTCCTTTGGCGTATCCGATATGTCACTTATTGCAGTTATGTTTAAGAACGCTTTGAAGTAATATTAAGTCTGAAACACACAGACATCGCACTTGTCATAAAACAGATTTTGTCTAGTGATATATTGAAAAAAACCAGTTCTAAGAAAGGGCCGCTGTACATGGTCGGCATGGATTCGGTGCCTCTCTGGGTCTTGGAAGAGCTTAAGGATGAGAAAGGCATGCGTCCGTTCAGAAAGCTGCTATCGCAGAATTGCATAAAAAACATGGAGTCCACACTACCGCCCATGACCGGACCTGCATGGCCAAGCATATACACAGGGCTTGAGCCTAAGGACCATGGCGTGCCTGACTTCTTTGTTATGAAGAAAAGTTATACTCCGGATATAGTGTACTACGACTCTTCAAAGGTTCCTCCTTTCTGGAAGGAACTTGCTCATCACGGAGTCAGATGCCTTGTGATAACTCCAGCTACTGACATAACTCTGCCAGATTATGATAATATAGATATGATAACTGGCTTTCCGCTGAAAGCAAGAACCAACAGCAAGGATATGGAACAGTTGATGAAGGAGCACGGTTTTGATGGCGAGCCTAACATAGAGAAAGACATAAAGGCAGGGAAGATGGATGTCGAAGAAGCGTCAGGGAGATTTGCAAAAAGTGTTAGGGCGCGATCTGAGATAGCGATCAGCATGCTGAAGAAGAAACAGTATGGCTTTACATACGTCTGCTTTACAGAAACAGACAGACTGCAGCACTTTGTCATGAACAAGAATAAATGGAAGTCATATCTGCTCCCGGTTTATACCGAAATTGCAAAGTACATTGAGCATGTTACCGATAAGATAGATAAGGAAGGGGGACGCCTTGTAATAGTTTCCGATCATGGTACGCAGTCGATAAGTAAGAAGTTCCTCCTAAATAACTGGCTGATGCAGAACGGTTATCTTGATTTAAAGGAAAAAACAAAGAATGAGTTTCTGAAAGAATCTGGAAAAGAAGCTTCTGCAGGATATGCCGTTCGTGAGAAGATAATGAAAAGCGGCCTTAGGGGCGCTTATGATAAAATGCCGTATCATGCAAAACGCGCAGCATATAGGGTCTTCGGCGCAGTATTTAGCGGAGCTGCTTCTGCAAAGTATACGCGCATGCATCTTTTCGATTTTGACATGAAAAGGACAAAGGCATTTGCAGCCATATCGAATGATCCCGTAGCTTCGATATGGGTCAATGACTCGCGTTTTGCGACTCCTATAGTTAAAGGCAATAGGGAGAGGTTGGTCAGGGAGCTTAAGGAGAAGCTTTCGAAGGTGGAAAGTCTTGATGGAAAGCAGATGTTCGTAAACATCTACGATGGAAAGAATTATTACAAGGACACGAAGAAGTTCATTGCCTCTGACCTGCTTGTGGAAGCGCGGGAAGGCTATACTGTAGACATATTCAACTTTTCAAAGAGCAGCATGTTCATGGACCCTGAAGATGCAAAGAGCGGTGATCATATAAGGAATGGGATTTTCGGCACTTACCCTAAGGTCGCAGATACAGGAGTTGATGCAGTAACAGAAGTGAAAGGGTTTGTACTGAAATATTTTGGTGCGTATAGATGAAGGTACTGCTAGTAGACATGGGATCGAAGCATAATATGACTGGCGGGCAGTCCAGAGTAGTAAGAATGTTATATGACGGTCTGCGAAAGAGAAAGATACAGACGTATTATCTGGGGTATGAAACCCTTTACATGGATAATAGAAAAAAAGGAATTGTGCTTGGCAGGACCGGAAAAGCGCTTGCCGCAAGGAAGAGCAGGCTGAGCGAAGTTAATCTTGTGCGCGCAGCCTACAATCTTGCATACGTCAGCAGGATGAAAGGGTTGGGAACGCACCGGAACGAGATACTCGATAGGGTTGGTAAGATAGCCCCCGATATAATAATATCTAATGCAATAGCTGACTTTCCGCTTATATCGTACTTCAGGAAGAAGGGTCTGCCGTTCAAGGCAGTATATATAGACCATGGAAGCGCTTCTACAACAGCAAGGAAGTACTTCTCGAAAGAAGGTATACCTTTGAGCATGGGCACAGGAATGCCTTCAGCAAATCTTTCCAGGAAGAGGAAGCATTTCTTCTCATTTTTCGACATGAATGTGGCACTTAACGATAGCCATTTTCACGAGATAAGCAAGCTTACCGGCAAGGTATCGATAATATCAAACGGCGCTAATGTCAAAGTATACAGGGATTCTGTAACCGAGAATAAGATAAGAGAGGAATATGGGATAAAAAAGAATGACTTTGTCGTGGTGTACATAGGAAGATTGTTTGAGAGGCAGAAGAATGTTTCAGTTCTCATAAAGGCATTCAAGGAAACACGTGAAGAAGATATGAAGCTTTTGATAATAGGAGACGGACCTTCCATGGAAATGTATAAGGAACTCGCTTATGATGATACAAGGATAGTGTTTGCAGGAGTGATGAAGGACAAGGAACTGAATTCGGCTTACAATATAGCAAACCTTTTTGTACTTCCTTCGAATTGGGAGGGATTTGCGCTGACAGTCTTGGAAGCAGCGGCACATTCACTCCCCGTAATACTGTCAAAAAGCGCATATGTGAGCGATCTTAATGAAGATGGCAAGAAGACCATACCATCATTTGACGAGAAGAACCCGTATGAGCTTGCGGAATTGATTGAAAAGATTTATTCAAGCAAAGAGATGCAGGCAGAGCTTCGTAAGGAATCATTAAGGATATCAAAACGATTTACTGAAAAGAGGATGCTTGACAAGTATGCAAGAATGCTGGATAAGTTACAATAGACATTTAATATGATTCTGAGTAGCATAATAGGGAGTTTTATGGACATTAACGATAAGATTGAGGTAGATCTGGAAGAAGCGAAGAAACTCGTAGCAAAAGGAAGTGAGATTATGCTGTTCGAGAGGAGCTATGCCGAGGTGCAGGTTCTTAGCGAGACTTTTGGTGTACATGAGGATAAAGTAAGAATAATAGACATGAACGACGTACAGACAATGCACATGCATTATGGTGAAGAAGAGGACATAAAGAAAACCGCTGGAAAATTCAGTAATGCGGTGATAGTCTGCCAGCATGGAAACACATCACGAATGATGGCGAAGATGCTTGCAAAGGAAGGAGTAAAGGCATATAGTTTGATTGGAGGAACGGTAGGCATATCCGGGCATGAGTTCTGATCGTATGGTAAATAAGAGAACAGCATACATATTAGCTGTTCTTGTAGCTGCGGCAATAATTACACTGTTTTTATTGATTTCATACCTTCACTTCCAAGGCACTCCTGCTCCTGCCCTAGGAAATGGCCCGGTTGGGAACTTTCCCATCGGAAGAATCAGCATCGGTAATTCTTCTTATAGTGTATATGTTGCGGCAAACCAAGAAATGCAGCAGCTTGGATACATGAATGCCACTGGAATTGGCAACTGCGATGGGCTGAATAATTGCGCAGGCATGCTCTTTGTATTCAATAATGAATCAAGAAAATGCTTCTGGATGAAGAACACGCTGATTGCACTTAAACAGTCATGGATATCGTACGATAAGGTTAATTATACATATCTTGGTACGCCTCTTTCGACAGGGATAGTTTGCAGTCCGGGAAGCATGGTTCTCGAAACCTTGCCGGATTTCCCCATAAATGTCTCTGACACCGTATCATTCTTAGGAGCATATAATAGGAGCATGTGAAGAATGCTTTGCTAAAAGGCATCTTCAGCAAGGTTTTTATTTGTCTAAGTGTATGCTATTACTGAGTTCTATTTGTAAGTGATAAAATGAATTTTATAGATAAGGAAGCACCTGGTTTTGAGACCGAGGCGCTTAAGGACAATGAATTTAAAAGCATAAAGCTGAGCGACTTTAAAGGCAAATGGGTAATTCTTTTCTTCTATCCTGCTGACTTTACGTTCGTATGCCCTACCGAATTGGAAGGCTTCGCGAAGGATTATAAGAGATTCCTTAACAAGAACTGCGAAGTCATAGCAGTAAGCACAGATACTGTGTTTACGCACAAAGCATGGATCGCAGCGGATAAGAGGCTGCAGGGTATAGAGTATTATATGGCTGCGGACAGGAGCGGAATTATATCCAAATTTTATGATGTTTATGACGATAGGACAGGCAATGCGCTCAGGGGACTCTTTGTAATAGACCCAGACGGGATAATAAAGTATACCGTAGTCACGCACGATAACGTTGGAAGAAGCACGGATGAAACATACAGAGTGTTGACAGCTCTGCAAACAGGAGGTCTGTGCCCTGTCAACTGGAAGGAGGGAGAGTCCACCTTAAAGAAGTGAGAATGCCGTCAAGATATGCGGCGCTTAATCTCTGATGCACAGCAAAAGGTTTAAATAAGTAGGTCATTTAAACACTTACTATACGCTCAAGGTTATCATGGATTACAGCAACAGAAATATCGTCATCAACGAGCTCATAGGTCTGAAGGTTACGGTAATAGATTCTTTAGACAAAAAGCAAAAGGGTATCTCCGGTCTTGTGATCGATGAGACAAAAAACACCCTCAGAGTATTTGATGGCAAAGGCGTAAAGAGCATAGTTAAGAAGAGTTCAAGATTCGCATTCAAGGTGTCGAAAAAGAGATTTGTAGTAAAAGGAGATGAAATAAACTTCAGGCCTTATGACAGAATAGAAAAGAGCCTGAAATTTTACAAAATTAGAGAGTGATTTTCTGGATTGCAACGACAAAAACTGCCCTATTCACCACGGCCTCAAGACAAGAGGTATGCTGGTAACAGGTACAGTCGTAAGCGACAAGGTCAAGAAGACCGCAATAGTCAAGGTTGACTATACTAGATACATCTACAAATACGAGAGATACCTTAGGAAAAGATCAAGAATACCTGCTCACAATCCGGAGTGCATAAATGCAAAGTCCGGTAACATAGTAAACATGCAGGAGACAAGAAGGCTTAGCAAAACCAAATCCTTCGTCATCGTAGGCATTGAAAAGAAAGAGTGATTTTTATGAAAGGAGTAGCCTCTAAAATAACAAAGACACTTATACCCGGCACAATGATACACTGTGCTGACAACAGCGGCGCTTACGCATTCAGGATGATACACATAATAGGAAAGACTGGAGGAAGACCTGGAAAGCTTACCTCTGCAGGAGTTGGAGACATAGTCTCTGCAAGCGTAAGAAAGGGCAATCCAACATACATAAAGAAACCGGTCAGAGTAGTTATAATAAGGCAGAAGGCGACGATAAGGCGCGCCAACGGCATGCGCGTTAAGTTCGAGGACAATGCAGGGATCATGGTAAATGATGAAAACCTCCCTATAGGAACAGAGGTAAAGGGAGCAATGGCAAGAGAGGTAGTGGAGAGATTTGTCAAGATAGGCGGAATCGCATCAAGAGTGGTATAATGATAGAGAGCGGCAAGCCAAGAAAACAGAGGATATTCAGATATGATGCACCTATGCACCTTAGGCAGCATATGGTAAATGCACATATATCTAAGCAACTCTCGCAGAAACTTGGCATAAAAAAGAGGAGCATTGCAGTAAGAAAGGGAGACGTTGTAATGGTTATGAAGGGATCATCAAAAGGAAAGTCAGGAAAAGTAGACGAAGTTGATCTTAAGAGATATACAGTAACGGTAAGCGGAGTAGTAAGGAAAAATGCAAAGGGCAAGGAGCTTCCGATACCTATAAATGCATCTAACGTATACATAATCGAACTCGATGACACTGATAAATTAAGAAAGGAGAAGCTTGAATCTTTCAAGAGGAATGTGAAATGAGCAAGAAAGGAGGCAGCAATCACCTGAACCGCATGGCAGCGCCTAGGTACATGCGCATCGGCAAGAAAACCAGCAAGTACGTAGCTAAGCCGATGGTAGGCAGGCACACGCTTCGTAACAGCGTCGCTCTGGTTACACTGCTAAGGGAGAATATGAATCTTGGAAACAGTGCTTATGAGATTAAGAAGGTAATAAAGGAGGGCAAGATCAAGGTTAACGGCAAGGATATAAAGGACGAAAGATATGCAGTAGGCCTTGAAGACGTTGTTGACATTATGCCAAGCAAAGAGACCTACAGAATAGGAGTTGACAACAAGGGCAGGATAAACGCAATTAAGACAGATAACAAATCCCAGACTCTTAAGATAGTTGGAAAGTATATTTACAAAGGAGGAAAGAGCATGTTAAGGCTGCATGATGGCAGCTTGATCCCTGCGGCAAAGGATGCAAAGGTAAATGACTCTGTAAAGCTAAGCGATAGAAAGATAGAAAAGGTGCTGAAGCTGGAGAAAGGTGCGCAGTGTATGATTATAAGCGGTGTGCACTCTTCGGAACAGGGCAAGATAACTGATATAAAGAAAGGGACAGTTGGAAGAGAGCCTACTGTAGAGATAGAAGGAAAGAACGGAAGAATAGAAACCGTGCTCAGGAACATAATTGTTATAGGTGCATGATATGGCAAACGGCAACGCTATGAAAGATATTTACCTGGAAAAGATAGTGGTAAACATAGGCATAGGCGACAATGACAACATGTACCAGAATGCGCGCCTGCTTCTTGAGAAGATAACCGGTAAGAAGCCTGTGGCAACCCTCTCCAAAAGGAGAAGACCGGAACTCGGAATAAGAAAGGATCAGATAAGAGGCGCAATGGTGACACTTAGGAATACAGATGCAAAGGCCATGCTGAAAAAGGCATTGGAGGCAAATGAGAACGTTTACAAGGAATCATGCATATCGAACAATTCATTAAGCTTCGGCATAAAAGAATA
>DAHUYR010000013.1 GCA_027315135.1 Microcaldota archaeon | reverse complement strand
ATACGCGCACAGTATCTATCAGTGCCTTCAGACGGAAAGACTATGGAGGAGATAGCAAAGCTTGCAGATTCTGGAAAGCTCAAAGTACTAATAGAAAGAGAGCTGCCTCTAGAGAGAATAAGCGAGGCTCATGCTCTGAGCGAAAGCGGAAAAGCGAAAGGCAAGATAATAATAAGGATTTAACTCAATAAAGAGTGAATAACATGAAAACGAATTCAAAGGATATTACGTACACTACCAATAACGATACTATAGGCGCATATCTGGCATTCCCTGACGATTCAGACAAGCATCCTGGGGTAATCCTCATACATGAGATATTCGGCCTTGATGCGCACACAAGGAAGGTTGCTGACAGGCTTGCAGCGGAAGGATACGTCGTTCTTGCACCACACCTGTTCTCAAGCAAAAAACTATCCGGATCCTTATCGGAGCAGAACATAGCTACGGCGATGAAGTTCATGATGTCTATGCCTGTAGACAAGCAAAGAGACGAGCAATACAGGGCAGCAGAACTTTCAAAACTCAGCGGCGAGCAGCAGAAAGCAGTAAGCGAGGTAAACCAGATACTATTCATGAACAGGCCTATTGACCTTTTTGTAGAATATATGTCTAGCGGCGTAGATTATCTGCACTCGTTGGAAAACGTAAGTGAAAAGATAGGGAGTGCAGGTTTCTGCTTTGGAGGCGGCATGTCGATAAACTTAGGATGCACAGGAAAGACAAACGCATCTGTCATATTCTACGGAGAAAACCCAAGCCCTATAGAAAAGATAAAAGGAGTGAATGGAGCTGTAATGGGACTGTACGGCGGAGAGGACCATAGGATAAATTCAGGAATAAGTGAATTGGTGAAAGCTTTAGTGGATTACAAGAAGCCGTTTACAATAAAGGTCTTTCCAGGAGCGTATCATGCGTTCTTCAATGACTCACGGCAGCAGCACTACAACAAAGCAGCAGCAGACGAAGCATGGGAGATGCTGTTAAGATTTTACGATGCGAATCTGAAATAGCCCAGAACTTCATACTATTATGCATAAAGTTGGAATCTCTGCAGCATTAGTTCATGTATTAGTATATGGACTCTGCGGGATTTGCAGGCCCATAGAAATTCTAAAGGCCATTTGAACCCGCAACCTCCTGCATGCCATGCAGGCGCGCTACCGTTGCGCCAAGAGCCCATAAAGATAAAGTCAGAGTTATACGGGGGAAATGAAAAGGATATTTCCTCCTCTTAACAGTATTGTGTTGAGCCTTGCCTTGAGTTCTCCATCCTCGACCTCTTCGGCATTCTCTATCACAATATTCATGTGAGCATCAAACGAAACGACCTTTCCCCTTATGTCTGTCCCATTCTTCAGCCTTATCATCACTTGCTGTCCTATCGACTTGTTCAGTAAATCAAACGGTCTGTCCTGAGGCATAATTAAACCCATCTTCTTGTATATTTATTGAGATTATAGCGACAAGACAATTTAAAAGACTATTTCTTTTTCGCCGTCCTTGACAGGTCCTCCTTCCTTATCGCAAGCTTAACTGTTCCGGTCCCGACAGGTACCTGCTTCCCTATTAATACGTTTTCAGTCACGCCATTCATATGGTCTATTTCACCATAAACTGCAGCGTGGACCAGATGCTTTATGGTCTCTTCGTAAGCTGCTCTGGCGAGCACTGAGCCTTTTTCTCCAGAAAGCCCGTGCCTTCCTACTCCTTTTATGTTGCCTCTTGCTGTCATAGCGTCTGCTATAAGTGAAAGATGCCTTCTGCTGACTCCTATTCTCTGTTCGTCGAGTGTCTTCGCAAGCTCGCTTACTATGGAATTCCTTGCAGCTTCCACTCCGAACAGCCTGTATATTGCAAAAACGTCATTTGTTATTATCCTTGTCGAGTCCACACCCTGTATGTCTATCAGACTCTCAATGTCGCTGCCTGCCGCAACAAGATAGAACTCCTTTGTCTTGTCATCCTGCCTCAAGGTTACCTTTCCAGCTCCATCTATCCCGCTTATCACCGAATTCATTATCCTTACTCTTTCCGAGCGTACCTTTTTCGGATCTCGTGTCCCTATCTTTATCTCTATTATCCTTCCGTCAACCTTTGTCTCAAAGCCAAAATCCTTTGAAATCTTCGACGCTACGCTCTTCGGGGTTATTCTTGCAGCCTCGATTTCCTGCGAGCTGAGTATGAGTCTTATCTTTCCCTTAGCAAAGTTTTCATCCACCCTTCTAACCACAGAACTCATCGTAACCTCGCTGATCTTCCTTATCATCTCGTCAGCTTTTTCAAAACTTTTAGCTATATCCTTGTCAAGGTAGATATAGGTAATCGGAGTGGTTGGCTTTTTCTTTGCATCAACAAGCTCGACTATCCTTGGCAATCCAGAAGTTGACATTGTGGACTCTACTCCTGCATAGTGGAACGTCCTAAGAATCATCTGCGTGCCTGGCTCTCCAAGAGACTGTGCAGCTATCGTGCCAACTGCCTCTCCATACTGCACCAGAAATCTATTCTTATCTTCTTTTGCCATAACATCACTCTATATCATTTATCTTGGTGTACATCGGGTCAATCATGTCCCCTCCGTACTGCGTTTCTATAAGATTGTTGCTTGCATCTCTTACGCTGTAATCAACATCGACATAGTAATCCTGAAGCGCGTTAGACAGCCTTCTGTAGAGATATCCGCTTCGTGCAGTAAGCAATGCCTTATAAATTTCAGAACCTCTTGAACCTACTGCGTGCATGAACAGGTCTATAGGGTCAAGTCCTCCATAGAAGGATGTCGTTATAAACCCTCTTCCCTTAGGGGAGAGATCTCCAGGCAGTATGTGCGGCAGAGCCCTTCTTGTAGCGTAACCTCTGTTTATCCTTCCTCCTGAGATTGTAGCTTGCTGTCCCAAGAACATCATCATCTGCACTACGTTCAATATGTTTCCTCTCGCTCCAGATGATACCATATTCATTGCCGTGTTATTTTCCTTCATATCTGCCTTTGCCTTAAGGATATCCTTTCCTGCCATGTCTCTGACAAGGTTCAACTCGGCAATTATCATCCTCTCAAGGGAGCTCTTTAGCGTGTAGCCTACGAGTGCCTCAAGCTTGCCATCATTATAATCTACAATGAGCTTCTTTATTTTCTCCATTGTTTCATTAAGCATGCGTTCCCTGTCCTTGACCAGTCTCTGATCGTTGACATATTCTTTGACTCCAAGGCTGAAGCCCATAAGAGTAACATACGCATCAACCATCTTTGAAGACCTGTATATGAACTTCTTCAATTCCTCAAATCCATAATCTGCGCGTATCTTCATGAATAGCTGGTTTCCTCCTCTTCCAATTGTTCCGTTGTCCAGCCTTCCTTCAACAAGCTTGCCATCCTTTATCTTTACGTGGCCCTTCTTTGTCTCAGTCTCAAAATTAAGCCCTTCTGGCAAGAGCATCGAGAACACATCCCTTGCCATATACATTCCATTCTTCGCTTCCTTTGGCAACTCATATACGCCTGCAAGCGCAAGAAGGTAGACTGCCTCCTCTTTCGTCACATAATTGCCTTCAGCCGTCATCTCGTATGCTCCTGTTATTCCGTCCTGTTCCGTGCCTATTATCACATTTCCTTCTCTTGGAGAGAAGACCTGGTGCGAAGACATCATCAATATCTTTGCCTCTGCCCTTGCTTCAAGCGTCTGCGGAACATGAAGGTTCATCTCGTCTCCGTCGAAGTCTGCATTGTAAGGCGCCGCAACACAGAGGTTTATCCTGAAGGTCTTTCCAGGAAGCACCTTTGCCTTATGGGCCATAATCGACATTCTGTGCAACGAAGGCTGCCTGTTGAACAGGACTATATCTCCATCAACAAGCTGCCTCTCCATCACGTCTCCTGCGGCAAGCTCCTTAAGTATCTCTTCCTTGTTTGTCTCTATTACTCTCTTTCTCTTGCCATCCTTGCTTATTACGTTTAACACTGCAGGATAATCAGTTGACATGAGCATCTTCTTTGCATGCTCTATGTTCCACTCTGTAATGTAGAACGGAACTGTCAGCTTCGAAGCTATTGCAAATGGTACTCCTACCTCGTCTATATCCACATTCGGATCCACACTGATTACGGTTCTTGCAGAGTAGTTGACTCTTTTTCCGCTGAGGTTGTACCTGAACCTTCCTTCTTTGCCCTTAAGCCTCTGTGTAAGCGTCTTCAATGCCCTTCCGCTCCTGTGTCTTGCAGGAGGTATGTTGGAGGTTTCATTGTTGAAATATGTTGTGACGTGGTACTGCAGCAATTCCCACAGGTCATCTATTATTATTTGAGGTGCTCCTGCATTGAGGTTCTGTTCCAACCTCTGATTTATTCTCATTATGTCTACAAGCTTGTGTGTAAGTTCGTCTTCGCTTCTCTCTCCGCTCTCAAGGGTTATCGAAGGCCTTACGTTTACTGGAGGCACGAGCAGTATATCAATTATAAGCCATTCAGGTCTGGCATTCTCTGCATCCACCCCGAGAATTTCAAGATCATCGTTGCTCACTTTAGATACCATGTCTCTTATTTCATTAGGCTTCAACTTGTAATCGTCAACGTAGAAGTATGTTGGAAGGGAAAACTTCAGCTTCTTCTTCTGTGTTCCGCATCTTTCACATCTCTTAATATCCTTCAACCTTTTCAGCATCACACTCTTTACTTCAGTAGCTCCCTCCTCTCCATCTGCCACAAGGGCATCAGGGTCTATAGGTTTACCGCCACCATATTTGGCGATGCTCTCATCGTTGAGCAGGAGCTTGTTGCAGTTTCTGCAGGTTGACTGTAGAATCATGTAAAGTGTCTTCCCAAATTCAGAATGGATTGCAGGTCGGACAAGTTCTATTCTTCCGAAATGACCTGGGCAGGATTTTGCTCTGGCTCCGCAGGTCTTGCATATCAATCCAGGATCTATAACCCCGAGGCGCTGGTCAAGCAGCCCTCCGTCTATCGGATAGCCGTCCTCATTGTAGGTGTCAGGCACAGTGAGTTTCACAACTCCAAGAGCCTTGACGTATTCCGGATTCATTACTCCGAATTTTATATGATTGATTGCCTCGGTCTTCATAATATCACTCCGTTATCTTCATTCTAGGCATTATGTGCAGAGACTTTATCTCGTCAAGCAATACCTTGAATGCATAGCTCATCTCCACTTCAACGAAGTCTGAGCCCTTGTCTATAGGACAGATATTGGCACGCTTTATATGATCATAGTAGCCAATGTTGCCGCACTGCTTGCATACAAGCACCGTGGTCTTGTCTGACTGGTCAAGCAGCCTCTCCTTGAGAAGCAGGCTTGCTCCATATCCTATAAGCGTATCTCGTTCCATCTCTCCGAATCTCAACGCTCCCTGCCTCGCCTTTCCTTCTGTAGGCTGGTGCGTAAGTATCTGTACCTTTCCTCTGCTCCTTACCTGCATCTTGTTGCTTACCATATGGTACAGCCTGTTGTAATAGACAACGCCTGTGAAGACCTTTGCCTTGAACTTCATCCCTGTTATCCCGTCGTACATCTCTTCCTCTCCGTACTTGTCAAATCCCTTCTCCTCAAGCATTCTGCCATACTCGGACATGCGGTCCACTCCGTCCTCTGCGAACGCTGTGCCGTCTATAGTGCGCCCGCTCACTGCGCCGGCCTTGCCTGCAAGCTCCTCCAGCAGGTGACCAAAAGTCATTCTTGAAGGAACGCTATGCGGGTTTAACAACAGATCAGGAATCACTCCGGATTCAGTAAATGGCATATCCTCAGGCGGAACTATGAGTGACGTGACTCCTTTCTGCCCGTGTCTGCTTGCGAACTTATCCCCATTCTCAGGAATCCTCAGACCGCGAACCCTTATCTTAACGAGCTTTGTCGCCCCAGGCGATTCCGTTATCATTACACTATCTACAATTCCTGTCTCTCCAGTCTTAAGAACGGTTGAATCATCTCTTACCTTTTCCTCTATCCCGCTAGGGCCCATGCTCTCTTCAAGGAACCTTGGTGGAGAAACCTTTCCTATTAAAACATCTCCTTCTTCAACGTCCATCTCAGGTTCTATAATCCCATCATCGCTGAGTTTTGAATAGAAGTGCTCTCCCATATATCCTTCTGCCGTAGGCGGAGGCACCTTAAGTCTGTCTCTCTGCCCTCCAGGATATCTTCTCTCCTCATCAGAGTATGTCTTGTAAAATAAGCTTCTTCCTACTCCTCTCTCTACAGCTGCTCTATTCAGGACAACTGCGTCCTGCATATTATATCCATAATAGGTGGACAGTGCAACGACTAGGTTCTGACCGCTAGGATGCTTCTGTATGTTTGTCTTCCTGTATGGTACTGTGTTTACTATTGGCACCTGCGGATAAAAGAGCAGGTATGCTCGTGAATCGAATCTCTGGTTGAAGTTGATCGCATACAATCCCTGCGCCTGCTTTATGAAGTTTGCAAGCATTGCGTGCCTTGCAATACTGTTATGTTCTGCATATGGCGATGTCGCTACTGTGAACCCGAATATGGATGCTATATCCACTTCAAGGTGCGTATGCTTCTCAGTAATATCCTTTTCCTTGAATGCCACAAGAGCATTCTCCTCTTCTTCAGCATCAAGATACTCTACAATTCCGTTCCTGAAAAGATAATTGAAGTTTATCTCCTTGCTATTAAGCTTCTCAATCAGGTCAGGTGTGAGCTTTGACTTGCTGTTTTCTATTATTACATATGGCTTCCTAACCCTTCCGCGGTCACTGTTTATATTGATGAAGTGCTGCTTTGCATAAAGTGCCACGTTTATCTCACCAGAGATTACGCCTGCCCTTCTTGCACCTCTTATCTCGTTTACGAACTTTACCGGATCCTCTACCGTTCCTATGTCTCTTCCGTTCAAATAAACATGAGTTATTTCATTCTTTGCCATAACATCACTCGTTTGCCTTTTTCCTCAGACCTGCAAGTTTGTCCTCGAAAGATGACTCTTCTGCACCTACTGTTACCTTCGACATCAATGCGAGATACTTGGTAAGACCTACTTCCTGACCCTCTGGAGTTTCGGAAGGACAGATCTTTCCCCACTGTGTTCCATGCACCTCTCTTGCCTTGAAGTGCGGATGCTTTTTTGCCAGTGGAGACTTTACTCTCCTGAGATGAGTATAAGCACTTGAGAAGTTAGTCCTGTCAAGAACCTGTGAGATACCAGTCTGCCCTGCAACCCAGGTTCCTGTTCCCATAGCATATGATATACGCTCTGTTATTGTGTCAGGGTTGATTATTGACTGTATGCTGAGCTTTCTTCCGCGCGCACTTGTCCTCTCTATTTGGTACTTGACCTCTTTTGTGAAGAACCTGAAAGCGTAAGTGAAGAGATCTTCCATCAATTCACCTGAGAACTTTATGCGCTTGTTTGCATAATGGTCTTTATCGTCTTCGCGCGCGAGTTTATTTCCTACCATTGTAGCCTTCCTTGCCATTGTTATCAGATACTCTGCCTTCCTGAACTTATCTTCAGCAGTTTCACCAACGTGAGGCAGCAGGTAATTGTTTATCTGCGTCTCCGCCCTTGAAAGCTGATATTCAGGCGCCTGCCCAGGAGCTGCCATCCTTCCTAATTCGGCTATGGCTTCATTCTGAGTCATGTTCCTGTAATCGCTGACCTCAAGGTTCAGCATAACGTCATTTCTTAATGAAAGAGAATCAGAAACATTTTCAAGAAGACCCTTTTCAGACATCCCAAGCGCCCTTAGCATAAGTATCAGATTCACACTCTTTGATATTGTTGGGAATTCCACAGTATATATTCCGTTCTGGTTCCTTGAAACTACACACCTTGCCCTAAATCCAGGTGCCGTGGAAAATACAACACTGTTAATCTTGTCGCCTCCCTTTCCCTTTGTAGTTATTACGCGGTTAGGCGCTATGTCCTCAAGCCCTATAAGTACACGTTCAACTCCTTTTACTATGAAATAGCCTCCTGGATCGTCTACATCTTCGGCTTCTTCTATCAACTGCTGCCTAGACATTGTCTTTATGTAGCACAAATCGCTCCTTACCATGATTGGCAATTCGCCTATGAAAACTTCGCCGAAAGAGGCCTTCTTTTCAATGCCTCTTATCACTGGGACTACTTCTATGAATATCGGAGCCGAATAGGTAAGATTTCTCAAACGCGCTTCATTAGGCATTATCTGCCTTCTCGACCCATCAGCCTCTATTATTGAGGCTTTGTCAAGTCGTATATTTCCAAGCTTTAATGAAAATCCCTCTACACTTGGCTGCACTATATTTTGCCTATCTACAACGCGTTGAAGACCTTGGCTCACAAATCTATTGAAGCTCTCCAACTGATGCTGTATCAGTGGCATAGTGTCCAAATACGATTCCAACAAAATGCTATTGCTATCCATAGAAATCACAGTTAACCTTCTACAATCAGTCTATAGTAAGGTAATTTTACGCCGTTCTCTATCCTATCTATCTTAACGACCTGTCCTATCTTGCCGTTAAGTATCTTAACCTGCGGATCGTTTTCAAAAATCTTAGGCAGGTTGTTTAATTTTAAGTCCAGTTCTTCCAGAAGCTCTTTTACCTCCTTTTCAGTCATTAATTTGTGAGGCGGTACAATAACATGATTACTTCTATCTGACAAATATACACCTATAAAGACAAAGAGTAGGGACTAGCACATCCACTTCCGCTATCTATAGAACAAATAGGTTTATATAGATTTGTCAGTTTCAAGCGGAACATGATAAACGAAGTTCTACAAGACTTTGTCAGTTTAATTGCATTTTCCCGACAGATCAAGAATCATTTAGTCAAATTCTATTTTTTTACCAAAGAAAACGCCACTATAGGTTAAACAACAGATACGTTGCATGTGCCTGCATTAGTTGTACTATCGGACCCTATGGAAAGCTGTATTGAATATGGGGGCGGTGTCCATATTGTGGTGAGCGTACCACTACTGTAATATACTGTTGGCAATGTGTTGACATAGGTATTCCCATTCTGGTGTATTCCAGAACTGTCATAAGTGGTTGTATTCACTCCATTGTTGCATGTTACGTTCGGAGCACCTGGATTAACGGAGAATCCGGTAATAGTCACGTTCAACGGTCCGATATGCGTGCTAGTTCCTCTTCCATTGGTTGCCATTCCAAGACCTATCTGTACTAGTTTTACGATCGTCACCGTACCTCCCATGCTTACTGATGTTGCTCCTGATACAGAACTTCCATGTGGTACTACATTATAGGAGCATCCACTGTTGGTTAAGCATGTAGAAGCATTCCCATTTGTAAATAATGCAACCTCCGGGGAGATTGTAGCTTCGTAAACAGTTATTGCTGTTGTTGTAGAAGTGGAAACGGTAGTAGATGTAGACGATGTTGAAATTGAGGTAGATGTGCTTGTTGAAGTAGACGTGGTAGTCGAAGTAGTAGTCGTTGATGCAAAGTTTGCTGTCTCCGTTACGGCGTTGTTAATTGTTATCAAATCGGAATTACTCGTTCCTGAATAACATCCTGTTCCAGAGCAGGTCCAGTCAACAAAATGATATCCTGAACTTGGAGATTCAGATATTGTTACTGATGTTCCGTAAGGGACGCTATTTGATCCAGGAGAGACGCTTCCTCCTGCCGTCGGCGAAGCTATCTCTGTGAAAGGCTGATAAGGAGAGAAACTTGCAGTCTCTACAGTATTTCCATATATTATTATTGTGTTTGATGTTGCAGTTCCAGAATAACATCCAGTGCCGCTGCATGACCATCCTGTGAATGTGTTCGATGTTGATGATGATTCGGATATGGTCACAGCGGATCTGAACGTATACGATCCTGAAGATGGCGATACTGTCCCATCTCCTGCTGGCGTGGCTCCTGTAGTGAGCGTGTAGCTGTTAGGTGCAAAGTTTGCAGTCTCCTGCATATTGTCCACACTAAGTACTACAGAAGACGACTGACTCGTTCCTGAATAACATCCTGTTCCAGTGCAGGTCCAGTCAACAAAATGATAACCTGTGATTGGATTAGCATCTATCGAGACTACAGATCCTGCCGGATAGCTTCCAGTACCTGGAGAAACACTGCCATCAGGCGAAGGATTTGACGATTCTGTGAATGTGTAATATAAGACACTGGATGTTGTTGAAGTCGAGGTGGTTGAAGAGGTGGATGAGGTTATGCCTGCCTTTATGCCCTTTATTGTCCCGTTTGAAGTTGCGGTGAAGGTGGTTGACTGCGATGTAGAAGAAGCTACAGATACTCCTCCTGTGCTAGTCCATGTATTAAAACTATACTCCGCAGGAAGATCTCCGAACAGAGTATACTGTGTATTCTTGAATACTACTAACTTTGATCCTGGAGCATACTGCACACCGTCTACGGTGACATTGATGCTCGCACTGTCTACAGTAATATAATACAATGATGGTGCACTAAGCGCAACATATGTTGTTCCAGTGCCTGTTATGTTGAATACAGGAGCATTCGCACTCTGTCCATTGCAATAATTGTTGCTGCATATGCCATATGACATGCTGAATTTAGGATTTACCTGTGAACCGGACTGTAACGATCCACTGGCAATGTTGCTGATAGTCACATTGCACACTGCCACTCCTCCCTGAGGAATGTTGGAAGGTATGCATTCTCCAGAATAAAATGTACTGCTAGCGCCCGGATAGAAGTAGAATGAACCTGGTTTAACGTATATTCCTGTACCTTTGTTGTTTGTGAATATCACATACGCCTTTGCGTTTGTAGGAACTGCTGGATTGCCAATCACATACATTCCCTGACACGGCAGTTCAGGAGTAATATAACAGTATGAATTTGTATACGTAGTATTGTGCAGACCAACAGTGTATAAGTATCCGATGACAACTGCGACAATGAGAAATGCAAATGCGAATATAACCATATATTCTATAGATACCTGCTCCTTCTTCGAACGTTTCTTAGTTCTAATACGGGCAGAACCCTGCTTACCGGCCACTACTATATTTTGCAAAACATGATTTAAATAACCATACGCTGCTTGTCAGAAACAAAATCAATCCGTACTAATTCTATGCGTGATATCTGATGCCTGGACAATAAGCCTACAAAAGATACTATATCTTAGCAAAATTACTTGTTGAGCACTTCGGAACTACTGCAGTCCGAGTTAATTCGCAAATCAAAACCGTTTCCTGACAAGTGCATAACTGTAGAATTGAGAGTCAAACTTCATCTTAAAATAATATTTAGAGCAGACGGCGGACAGAGCTACAAATGATATCCGCGCGCTGCTTAGGCAATGCTCTGCAATGATGCATAATACTCTGTTAGACTTTCAGTTGCTTTCCAACTTTACAAATCTGGATATGGCATAATTATAGAGCAGTGCAAATATCAATCCGCCGATAGCACCAACGACCACATTTACTGCGATTCCAAAGAGACCTGTAACTGCACCAGCAGCCAATCCTGCCCCTAATATAGGCATGCTGGCTCCTATTAGCAGGCTCAGTATAAATTCTATCAGCCCGACAATCAAGCCGAATACAAGGAATACCTTTGCTGCAGATATATAATTCAGTTTGTTTATGGTTACCATCCAAATACCACTATTATCTGCTAGTATCTAATTATAAACTAATCTCATTAAGGAATTCCGTATAAAACTTAAAATCTAAGCTTTGCCGATTTAGGATAAAACCGGCTCTGTAAAATCCATCTATTCATAGAAAAGATTCAAGGATATTGACCATTCAGCGTCTCTGCCATCAGGCGACAACCATGAAAAAGAAAGGTAGCTAAAGCATGAGCAGTTTATTGAAATAGTATTTTGTTGAAGTACATGCCTTTCAAATTTCCAGTATCATATATTATAAGATAATCTATCCTATTGTATATCTATGCAGACCGTGAACCCTTACGAAGTCAAGGGAGAACTCGACTACGACAAGTTGATATCCGACTTTGGCCTTCGTCCCATGATGAAAGAGACGACGGAGAGATTTGAGAAGCTCGCAAAAGGCAGCCACTATGCTATGCGAAGGGGTCTTTATTTTGCAGAAAGGGATCTAAACTGGCTCATGGACCAGTATGAGAAACACAACAAGTTCTATATTTACACCGGAATAGCACCTTCCGGAGGCATGACGATAGCACAGACGATGCAATTCCAGATGGCAAAATGGCTCCAAGACAGATTCGACGCCGAGGTACTCATAATGATTCCAGATGAGGAGAAGTTCCTTGTCAAGAGGAATCCTGCCTTCACTCTTGAGAACGGCCATAACCTTGCCATGGAGGATGCACTTGACATAGCTGCTCTAGGTTTCGATAGTAAAAAGACGCAGATTTTCCTCGATACTGAATATGCAAAGACCCTTTACAAACAGGCAGTAAGGGTATCAAAATATGTCACATATTCTATAATCAAGGATGCATTCGGCTTTGGCAATGACACTAACATAGGCGCTTTGTTTTACACCTCATTTCAGGCTGTGCCTGCATTCCTGAAATCAGTACAGGCAGAAAAGAACATACCCTGCCTGATACCGATGGGAGTGGACCAGGATGTACACTTCAGGGTTGCAAGGAATGCGATATCAAAACTTGGATATTACAAACCAGCATCCCTTGTCTCAAAGTTCATGCCTGGATTGTCAATGAATCCTAAGATGTCGGCAAGCGATCCAAACGACACCATCTATTTATCCGATGATGAAGCGACAGTGGTGAAAAAGGTAAACAAGGCAATAACCGGACAACAGGATACTGCAGAACTGCAGAAGAAGTACGGCGGCAATCCTGATAAATGCGCAGTCTGCCAATACTACAGATACATGTTCGAGCCTGATGACAAGAAGCTCAATGCGATATTCGAAGGAGAGAAAAAAGGAACGCTGCTTGCCGGAGAGCATAAGAAGGACCTTGCAATGCGCATAAACACCTTCCTTAAAGAACACAGAGCCATGAAGAAGAAGCTGGAAGGAAAGCTAGAAAGTTTCATGATCCGTGATTAATTCTGATCAAATGGCAGTACTTGGAATCGAAAGCAGTGCGCATACGTTCGGGGTAGGGATAGTCGAGGAAGGAAGAGTAGTGGCAAATGCAAAGGCAATGTACAAGATAGGCAGCAAAGGAATGATACCGCGGGAAGTTGCAGAGACCCATATCGCAAACGCTCCAAACGTGATACAAGAAGCGCTAAAAGAAGCCGGCATGAAATTCAGTGACATAGACGGAATAGGATATACCAAAGGGCCTGGGATAGGCTACTGCCTGCATGTCGGCATGCTTTCAGCAAAGACCCTTGCAAAGAAGCTCAATGTGCCTATAACTCAGGTAAACCACGGCATAGGCCATATGGAGATAGCAAAGAGCAGGGCAAAACTTAAGGATCCACTTGCACTTTACGTAAGCGGCGGAAACTCTCAGATACTGAAGAAATACGGAGAAAGCTACAGAGTGCTCGGTGAAACATTTGACATAGGGATAGGGAACATGCTGGATTCGCTGGCAAGGTCTCTTAAACTATATCCTGCATGGGGGTCCACAGTGGAAAAGACCGCGGAAGGCGGCAAATATGTCGAGATGCCATATACTGTTAAAGGGATGGATTTTTCGTTCACAGGCATGCTGACCCATGCATCTAAGATGAAGGACAGGAAGAGCGACAAGGACATCTGCTTCTCGGTGCAGGAAACAGCATATGCTATGCTTACCGAAGCCACGGAACGTGCATTGCTGCTAACAAATTCGAAGGAATTATGCGTATGCGGCGGAGTTGCACAGTCTCACCGTCTCAAAAGGATGCTGCAGGGCATGGCTGACGAGCACGGGATAACTTTCGGCTACGCTGAAGATACCTTTAATGCTGACAACGGGGCGATGATAGCGCTTATGGCAGAGCAGATGCTCAAACATGGGATAAAGACAAAACTGCAGGATTGCACAATAGAACAAAGGTACAGGATAGATGAGGTGAAGCTATGGAAAGAGTAAACGAAGGTGCAGAATCCATAATGTATGAAACAAAGATTGCAGGCGTGCCTATGCTCATAAAATTCAGGAACAAGAAACTATGGCGCATAGATAAAATAGACGAGGAACTGAGGGAGAGGAGAACAAGGAAGGAAGCAAAGCTACTGATTTATGCAAAGAAAGCCGGAGCAGCTGTTCCAGGCGTTGCAGCCATAGGAAAGTATTCGATATTCATGCAGAAGGTTGGAGGCAAGCTCCTTAAGGATTCAAAGCCTTCCGCACACGACATGCAAACCATAGGCAGATACCTTGCCCTGCTGCATGCGAACGGCATAACTCATGGCGACTTCACATCGGCAAACATACTGCTTACTAAGAACGGCCCGTTCATAATAGATTTTGGCCTCGGCGTCTTCTCAAACAGCGAGGAAGAGAAAGCCCTTGATCTACTGCTGCTTGAAAGGTCGATAAGCAAAAAGGACTACGCGAATGTAAGAAAGGCGTACACCTCAATAGCAAAGGACCACCTAACCGTGACCAAAAGACTTAACGAAATAAAGAAAAGGGGCAGATACCAGACAAGAACCCTGGCGTAGCTAACCTCAGAGGTCCCCTACTCTTCTCTTTTGCGCTCGCTTTATTCTTTTCCTTCTTTTCTTTACCCATTTCCAGCGCATTCTTCCTTTCTTTTTCCATTTTCTAGGTATACTTCCCAAAATGAGCACCAATGCTAATTATATTTGAAATATTACAAATAATGAAACAATATATCTATTAAGCTTATTAGGTATAATTTATAAATATGCTCTAAACTCTTTATTCTGAGAGGTTCATATGAACACAAAAAAGATAATAGCTTATATAGGCGTTTTTGCAGTTCTTATAGTGGTAGTAGTAATATTAAACATGACAAATACTGGCACCCCACTGCCACTTCACATACTTTCTTCATCAATATCCTCGACCTCTTCCACATCTGTAAGGACTACATCTATCTTGTACACTACAACGAGATCAAACCTACATTCATTCTGTGTTCCGTCAACCCCAACTGCATCTCCATTATTTAACGGAAACTTCAGCACAGGGACATATGTAGGATGGAACGCTACTGGCAAAGCCTTCGGAAGCACGCCGCTGAACCTTACATACATGAATAACAACCACAATTACTACGGTTCCCCATGGACAGGATATAACAACACATTTGTCGCATCTACATACCAAGGGTTCTTATCTGGCCAAGGCAACCTCACCTCCAAACCCTTCCAAGTGGTGGAGCCATATCTCAACTTCAAGATAATCTCCGCTCAGAATCAGGGACTATATTTGGAAGCCATATCTGGAAATACTGTATTTGAAAGAGTCTACTTCGACACATTTAATCAGTCAATAAACGGTAATTATTTCACTACATACCTGAATGGTAGCATGAACCTGTATCCTCTACTATGCAAAAATGCAAGCATAAAGATAGTCTCAGACCTGCAGGCATCAACCTCTTCCAAATATTCATACATAAGCGCAGGTAATTTCTATCTCAGCCCAACTCCAAAGCTGGACCGGGGGATAATCATTAACACAACAATCCTCAACTACAGCTGATAATGATGCCAGAGAACAAGATAATTGTATACAACACGTTAACAAGGAGCAATGAGCCGCTTATCTTTACAAACGGCAACAAAGTAAACTTCTTTGTATGCGGACAGACAGTATATGACGACGCACACCTTGGTCATGCAAAGGCCTACATAAATTACGACATAATAGTCAGGTGGCTGCGCCACTCTGGTTATACTGTCAACTACGTACAGAATATAACTGACGTTGATGACAAGATAATCAAAAGGGCACATGAGCGGAGCGTGTCTCCAGAGGAGCTGTCAAAACTGTACGGCCAAAGATTGATGGAGGATATGACTAAGCTTGGAGTTACACAAAATGTCAACAAGTATCCAAAATCGCATGACTACATAGATGAAATCCGCATGCAGATACAGCTGCTTGTCGACAAGGGATACGCGTATGAGCTTGACAATGACATATACTACGATGTTGCCAAATTCCCAGATTACACTGTACTCTCTGGGATGAAGCTTGAGGAGCTCGAAAAGCACAGGATAGAACCGAAACCGGGAAAGAAGCACGAGTACGATTTTGCATTATGGAAAGCAGCAAAGCCAGGCGAGCCGTCATGGAACATAACCCTGAAGATAAACGGGGTTCCAAAAGAATTCATTGGCAGGCCAGGATGGCACATAGAAGATACTGCCACCACCCATGCGATATTCGGACCAACATACGACATACACGGCGGAGCCAGAGAGCTTATCTTTCCGCATCATTCAAACGAGATAGCCCAGGCAGAAGCTGCCTTCGGTGTAAAACCATTTGTCAGATACTGGATACATGCTGGAACGATGAATGTAGGAAAGGACAAGATGTCCAAAAGCCTGCACAACTTCGTAACAATAAGGCAGGCGCTTGAAAAGTACGATCCGGAAACGATAAGGCTACTGATTGCAAGGACACATTACACTAAGGACATAGATTACAAGGAAGCGCTGTTGGACGACGCTGCAAGCCTGCTCAACTTTCTAAGGTCGTCAATGAGTATGCTCTATAATTCGAAAGAGACGACGCTTGAAGATTATTCGAGCGAGCTTCTTGAGGTAACTGCATTCCTCGAAAAGGAATTTTCCGAAGCTATGAATGACAACTTCAACACACCCCTCGCAATAACAAAGCTACAGTCTGCAATAGAAGACTTCCGGAAGATTACGGAGACCAACACAGAACTTAACGGTACTGCAAAGAGAACGGCGATTGAGAAGACGCTTGAACTGGCAGCAGTAATCGGCATATTTGAAGATGGAAAGTACAAACGCGCCATTGGCGACGCAGAATCCAGTATGATAGTTCAGAGGGACAGACTAAGAAAGGAAAAGAGATACGACGAATCCGACAAGATAAGGGATGAGTTGCTTGAGAAATACTCCCTGAAAATAGAAGACAGCAGATACGGCACGTTATGGTACTACGTAAACTGAGCCTATTCCTTTGCACCTGCCCTTCCACCGCGCTTCGCCTGCCTCCCTATCTTTGCACTAGCGAAAACTATTCCAAGGTCCTCTTTCTTGTCAGAGCTTATCCATTCGCCTATGTAGGTCGCAATATTCTTCAATGGTTTAGAGTATCTGTCGGTGAAACTGTACATCCCAGCTTCATGCTTCAGTATGCCTACTGTAACTCCGTAATCAAGATATCTCTTCCATGTCGCCTGTGGCAGATCGTCAGGACAGTCCCTGAGCCGAAGCTCCTTTCTCTCCTTAACTTCATAAATGGCGCGTGCAAACCTGTACGCCTTTGTCTCATTCTCGAAGTATATCTTTGCAACATGCTTTACGCTCACATCCTTCAGCTTTTCCTTGAGCGGCGCATCCTCATACTCCCAGTACTTTATCGGCATGATGTCCTATCACAAGAAAAAGATTTAATTACTAGCTTTTGATGTCTGCATTTACTTCCTATAGACAAGCGTAACTACGTCGCCGTCCATCAGGACATGTTCCAACCCCATACGCTGTGCCTTGAATTTTGCGCTTGGCCCAGTGACATACGCGCAGATCGCATCCTTCGCCGTCTTGGAATTCAACTTCTTTGCTGCATCCAAAACAGTCTCTCCCTCATCAACAACAAGTGGCTTTTCAAAATCAGCGCTTCCTCCCTTCGGCCGCAAATAAATGCGCACCAGTCCGAGAGAGGTGAATATCGCTTCCTTAAGCGCGTCTATGTTGATAAAATGCTCTGCGCTTATAGGAACGGTCTTTATGCCCGTTCTCTTTACCACATCATCAACAATCTTCTTTACCTCAGAGTCAGTCTTCTGGTCGATTTTGTTGATTGCAGTTACGGCATTTATGTACATCACCTGCCCGCTCAGAAACTGCTCAAATTCTTCTTCCGAACAATCGCCGTTTAGGTAGACATTCGCATTGAATATCTTATGTCCGTTCAGGGCGCCGATAATGCTGTCCTTGGGAGGCACCTTCCCAAATGCCGACGAAACTGTCACGCCTCCAGAAGGCTTCTTCTCTATCCTTATTGAAGGCCGTTTGGCATTTATCCTAATCTTTGCAAGCTTAAGCTCTTCAACCAGCTTTATGATGCCACTCGGGTCATTAATATCTACTATAAATAGGACCAGATCGGCAGATCGCATCACACTTATTATCTCCCTGCCCCTACCCTTCCCAGCATGCGCCTCCTCAACAATCCCAGGAAGATCGAATATCTGTATCTTCGCACCTTTGTAATCAAGGTTCCCTGGTATTACGTCAAGCGTTGTGAACGCATAACTTGCAACTTTAGATTCCACTCCAGTGAGTGCCCTCAGAGTCGAGGATTTGCCTGCATTCGGAAACCCAACCATGCACACAGTTGCATTGCCACTCTTCTTTACCGAGAAGCCCTGCCCTTTCTTGCTGCTCTTCTTATCCATCTGCTCTTTTATCTCGGAAATCTTGGCTCTGAGTATGCCCAAATGCTTGTTAGTAGCCTTATTATATTTCGTACCGCTGTACTCCTTTTCAAGATCGTCAAGTTTCCTCTTAAGAGCTTCCTTGTCAGCCAAATAATCACTTTGTATTCAGATAAAAACATTATACAGGTGTAAAAACCTTTTATTACACTCAATATTGCCAAAATTACCTTTTAAATATATGTTCAACAACATTTATATCGTGAATAAAATGGCAAAAGCAAAGAAAAAGGCTAAGTCAAAGGCCAAGAAAGCAAAGCCAAAGAGAAAGAGATAATTTAAGGATGAAGTTTTTTTCATTTTCTTTTTTTCATCCTTTTTCTCTTTTTTCATCCTTTTTTCGTCGTTTCCTATTTCATTCCTGCAAATTTCGAGAAGTTTTTCTTGAATGCTCTGTCGTTCTTCATCAACCCTGCAATCTTTTTCATGCGGTTGAAATCATTCAGCAACCCTCTCACGTCCTTTTCAGTCCTTCCGCTTCCCTTCGCAATTCTCTTTATCCTGCTCAGGTCCCTTACTAGCTTCTCATCGTTTCTTTCAGCTTTTGTCATCGACCCTATTATTGATTCATAAATCTTAAGCTTGCTCTCCCCTCCCTCGACCATTTCCTTTGGCACATCTGCAAGCCCCATCATTCCAAGAACATTCTTCATCGGACCCATCTTCGACATGGCCTTTAATTGCTGGTAGAAAACATCAAAGTTTAGCTCGTTTATCTCATTTATCTCCTTGACACCAACACTCTTCGCAGCTTCGTTAACCTTTGCAATAAGGGATTCTATGTCTGGCATCCCTAGCAATCTGCCTACAAACTTTTTCGAATCGTAAAGCTCAATGTCGCCCAGCTTCTCGCCGGTTCCTATAAATGCAACTTTGCTGCCAGACTCATTAACAGCGCTCAGTGCCCCTCCTCCTCTTCCCGACCCGTCCATTTTCGTTACAATGACTCCGTTTATTCCAACAGCCGCTCCAAATTCACGCGCCTGCCTCCCAGCCACCTGTCCTATATCTGCATTTATCACAAGGAATCTCTCATCTGGCTTGAATACATTGTCTATCTCCTTCAGCTCCTTTATCATCTCGCTATCCATTCCGCTCCTTCCGCTCGAGTCGCATATGATTACCTTCTTGCTCTTAAGCTCCGCAAGCCCATTCCTAACTATCTCGCTTACGTCCTTTCCACCTTTTATGCCATAGAAGCCTGCTCCTGCCTGCTTGGCTACAGTCTCAAGCTGCTCATAAGCCGCAGGCCTGGAAACGTCGCAGCAGATGACTCCTACTCCTAACCCTCTATCCTGATAGAACTTAGCAAGCTTTCCAGTAGTGGTTGTCTTTCCAGATCCGTATATACCCATGAGCAATATGCGTTTCGGCTTTATCTCAGGAGCATATTCCTTTCCCATAAGCCCGACGAGCTCCTCATAAATCATATTCGTTATGTATTCTCTCGGGCTTATCCCTTCCGGAAGCTTCTCCTTAAGCGCTGCATTTTCTATCTTGTTAGTAAGCGCCATAACTAGATTTAGCTCTACATCAGACGAGATCAAGGCGCGCTGCAGCTCCTTGTTGAATTCACGGATTGTCTTGGCATCCATTATGGTAGCTCCGCTAAGTTTTGCAATAGCCTTCCTCAATCCTTCGCCAAGATCCATAAAATCACATATAATCTTATATTAACTACTATATAAAATAAGTCAGTTTAAAACAGAAATTAATATAAATAAAGTAACCTAATCTCTTAAATCATGGGCTCGTAGCTCAGCCTGGTCAGAGCGGCGGTCTTATACGGCTTTAGCCTAAGTTAGCCGTAGGTCAGGAGTTCAAATCTCCTCGGGCCCATTTTCTCTTCTGGTTATATTCAACAATCCGTTTTATTTTCAGGATAAGCAAGCAAGCTGAATCTTCGCATTTTATATTAATAACTTTTGCTACCTTGCTAAAATTAAAGAAAATCTTTTTATATCAGCCTGATTCCACTTAAATATGGTTTGATGGATTGGTGTTCGCTTCCAACTTACACGTTTCAGATAGATTTCAAGGAGCCTGCAAGCACAATAGTCCTTTTCGGTCGTGCCAATGTCGATTATGAGAAATCAATGAAGCTGTTGAAGCGCAATGATCTCCGACCGCTTACATACAAGGAAGCACTCGTGAATATAAGCCAGGATAACTGCTTACTCGAACAGTTAAAGGGAAAATGGTTCTACATAGACGATAATGCAGATGGCCACAAGCTGGTAAACCATTACTTCTTCAACAAGCGCGGCAAGCTCACACATGGGGAAAAACACGACATAGAAAGAAACGTGTATGCGTGGTTCGGTTCTGCTCCGCTGACGGTAATAGTCAACAGCGATGCAGATGCGATCGAGAGTGGAAGGCGCTTCACATTTGATGCAAGCCTTCCAAAGAATTATGTGGCTCCAATAGTGCTTGGGATAATGCCAAGGAGCAAGGTAATGATGCTTGATGCGGGACTTACTGAAGCAAAGGCAAGCACACATGGTCAAGAGGCTATGAAGAAGGCATTCAGGAGCTGACCTTTTACACCTCCTTGATTCTATAAACGTCTACAAAAGCGCTAATACTGCCCTGCTCCTGTTTGAGGCAATCTATGCTTCTTTGTGCAGGACTTACGGCTTCATCATAGTTCCTGCGCAACGGGTCAAGGTATGAAATATCTTCTCCGATTAACTTAAGTCCTTTTTCAGCGTAATCCAGCATGACTGATTCAAGAGTGACGACTCCTTTATGCCCAGTTCTTCCCAAAGACACTCCCTTCTCCATAGCATCTCTTCTAAGTACTTCAAGATATTCGATATCATATCTACGTATATCCTCCCACGCCTCCTTCGCGTTTGCAGCCAATCCCAAGGTAAGTGCTCCGACAGCCATTACTTCCTTTACGCTGCTTTGCATGCTTACAGTGTTTAATTCCACAGTACCATAGATTCCTCTTGGCCTTGCATCGGTCCAGCAGGTGCGCTCGTGATAGTAGAAGTCTATAGGTTCGGGTGTTATGATCGGAGCTGTCTTCACGCGCTCCAAGCTATCTATAAAGACAACCTCGGAGCTTTCTCTGTTGACAAATTCCCTGAACTTGCTTATCCCGCTAAACGCCACAGGCTTTCCCTCTCTCATTGTATACATGGGCGTAACATCCAGCATCATATCGACGTATTCTTCAACACTGGATATGGGACGCATTATTCTTCTTCTGGAATCGTTCATCTTCTTCCTTTCCTTTCCGCTAAAGTCCACCATATCTGTTACGATACCTCTATAATCCGCAAAGCCTACGCTCCTGCCTTTAATTATTGCAGAATTTGCAGTAAGGGATATTATTGCAGGAGAGTAATAATTCAGCACATTGTTTACCAAAGGCATCTCCTTCCCTGTAACTCCGACATGCACCTTCTCGGATGCCACTAAGCCCAGATAGCAGAACCTATCATTTAATTTGCTTGCAAGAACTCTGTTTTTGCAATTCTTAATCAACAGTTCTTCGCTCGCCTTGGATAATGGTTGGCTTCCATACGCAAGCGCAGCAACTCCTGCATCTTTTGCAGATCTTGCTATATGGTTCCATATATCAATCACGCTATCTTCAGCTTCATGCAGGTTAGCTGCCATGGGGAGCTTAACCTCAAGCACTCCACTCCTGAAGTTTGTGCCTACCTTCACCTCAGAGTCTCCAAATTTCTTTGTAGCAAAAAAGCCCTTGGTAGAGACGGTCCATGAATCCATACTACCTATTTCTCTTACTAAATTAGTCATATCTATTATTCTTGCAGCTTCACCATAGTGATGCTTGTTTGTCCTGACTATGGGCAAATCTAAAGAAATCTTCAGTCTTCCTTCACGCTGCTTGTCGAAACTGTTTTCATATGCTTCTTTAAGTTGTTTTTCCATCAAACACCACGCATATACTATAATTATTCATATAACACAAAACCAATGCAACCGCATTTTATTCTACACAGCGCATCCGAGCGTCTTAAGCAATGCTCTTGAAGAATAGTTACAAGAACCTCTCATAACAAACAAATATTCTCTAAATTAAATTAGATATTTAAGGCTTTTGTGCAGGTTTGCCGTGTGACGCACCCCCTTTTTCTGTCTGCTTCGGTTCCTCTCAAGAGTTATTAGCATGATTAACATGAACACCACACCAACTACAATCATCCCAAAAGCAAATTTGTAATACTCTGCAGTTGTGCCTGAAGTTATGCCGATTCCTGACAAGAAGCTCATTGGCTTAGAATACGTGAGCATGCCTATCCCTACGAAGAAGTTCATCACCGCAAACAAAGGCGGGATAGCAGGGAGCGCAACCGAATATCTCTTCAGCAGCCACATGGTCGTGACAAGGCCTGCGACAGCGCCTATGGCAGCTACTACTGCAAGATAGTAATTAAACAAGGATATGAACAGTCCTACTGACATAACCAAAGGGAGGGTAAGGTCCCCAGCTCCAAGCTGTATCTGGGAAAGGACAGGCATCTCCCCCGAATCTATTATCTTTCTTATAATCGGATCCTTTATCTGGTTCTTCTTAATCTCATTCTTCAGTTCTGCAACCATCTTCCTGTTTGTCTGCGCCTTAGGCATTACCTCTACATTTGAAGAGCCTATGAGCAGGGAGAGGTTCTCATTCGAAGCGGCTTTTGCAAGCGCAAGCATATGCTTGGTGACAAATACTGCAATATAGTCGTATATTGCCATGATGAACATAAATACATAAGCAAGGCTGAATCCGTAAGCGCCTATCATAACCCCAAGACCTATGCTTGACGTGAGCGCTGCAAAGTTTCTCAGGCTCCTTACCTTGTTCTTTGCAATTACCACTGCTGCACTAAGAACTACTGCAGCTCCTGCGGTGTACAACACATTTGCAGTATAGAATATGGTTGCAAATATAAAGAAGAACATAGCAGCCGTACCAAAACCTACTGCAAATGCCTCTATGAACCTGAAGAGCAGCGCTCCTTTGTTTTTGTATACTCTGAGGATTGCAAGTATCAGCACTGCAAATACTGCAATTGCAACAACGTCGTATATCGCCAGTATCAAAGGATTGCTGAATAAGCTGCTGCTGCTGGAATTGCCTATAATTATGGTCTGTACCGGAGTCGTGGAAAATGTCGCTACAAACAGACCGAAGAACTGTACTATCATGAATAGGGCCAGTATCTCTGTCAACTGCCTATACCCTATTCTTCTTTCTATTCAAACACCGTTACTCTTCACGTTTCACAAGTTTATATACTCCCTGCTTCGGGGAATAAATATCTCCGGATCGTTCAAGTTCTGCCATATATTTCGTGGTTGTTGAACGGTCTATACCTTCTTTCTCAGCCTCTTCAAGTATTCGTACCATACGTGCGCCATTCTCCTCCGCATCTATCTTCTTTATCACGCCGAGCAGCTTTCCGATCTTGGCAACCTTTTCCTTAGGTATTCCCATTATGACGTCTATATCCCGCCTTCCTTCGCTATCCACTCCCAGTGTGCCCAACATATAATCAAACAGTTTAATAGACAATTCTGCATCCTTTTCAGACACAACGTCTATAAGCTTGGATTTTGCGCTTGCCTCAGCAAGCCTTATCAGACCCTCAATCTGTCTCGCCGTTATTGGCGTTGTGCCCTGCTTTGCCCCTCTCATCCTAAGCTGTATATAGAAATTCTCTATTTTTGAAGATGCTTCTGGAGTAAGCCTTGGCTTTACATTCCTCTTTGCATATGCAATATACTTCCTAAGGAGTTCATGATCCATCGGCGGCTGCTTAAGGTCATCAAACTCTACGTTTACTCCAGCATTTGCATTGCCTGCCTGCTCGTGCTGCATCAGTATATGCTTTGCAATCTTCTTGTCCTGCTCCTCGTCCAACACGTCCCTTATCGGGAATATCAGGTCAAATCTTGACATGAGTGGCGCAGGTATATTAAACTGATCAACAGGGTAAGCGGTCGTCTCGAACCTTCCATACTTCGGGTTCGCAGCAGCAAGGACTGAGGTCTTAGTTGAAAAGGTAGCAACTATTCCTGCTTTGGCAACGCTTATCGTCTGCGATTCAAGCGCTTCATGGAGCGCAGACTTGTCATCCTCGCCAATCTTGTCAAACTCGTCTATGCTTACCTCTCCTCCGGAACCTAACACGAGCGCCCCAGCTTTCAGCGTCCATCCTCCCTCAGAAAATTCATCCCTCTCGGCAGAAGCAGTAAGTCCTGCTGCGCTTGTTGATTTTCCGCTCACATATATCCCTTTCGGCACCAACGAAGTAACTGCCTGCAGCAACCTTGTCTTAGCGCTTCCAGGGTCTCCTATAAGCAGTATGTGTATATCGCTCCTTATCTTTCCGCCATCAATCAGCTTCTTGTCAGGAGTGCCGCTGAAGAGCTGCAGCGCAAGCGCCTTCTTAATGTCATCATGCCCGTAAATTGAAGGGGCTATCGATTCAGATATCTTTTCAAATATTCTAATATCTTTTGAAAGCTCTATTATCTTCCTCTCATCATCGTCACTTATGTCCAGTTCTGCGAATTCCTTCTGCTTATGTATTATGGAATTAGCCTCGAAGAATACTGTGAAGAGCAACTTGTCCTCCTTCCCACGAAACGCCCTCCTCGGCCTTATTCTTAAAACACCGGTCAGCTCAATTCTGTCTCCAGGAAGAACTGTATTGACAAGATCATCCGCAAGCCAGACCTCAAGCTGCCATGTCGGCGTAGAGCCTCTCAGTTTCTCAAGCGGGTCCTGGACGGCAATTCTCTGCATATTTATGAATTCGGATTCCTTGTTGACCTGCTTCAATGCCTTCCTCTTGCATTGCGGGCACACTTCAGGAACCTCCTCCTTTGTTATCTGCTCCTTTATCACAGTGTCGCAGAACATGCACTTGTAAGTGGCAAAACTTATCTTAGGTATTATCTCAGACCTTTTGACAACAAGAGAGTCCACAGTTATCATATGGCCTATATACTCTGAACCAACATTCTGTATTAGCGGCGCATTGATTCCAGAACCGAAGAACCTTGCATAGACCTGCTCCTTAGTTTGTGCATGCGGATTCAGCCTTGCAAGTGATGAATTTGCGACAGGAAGTATTGAATCAGGATCCTTTGCAAGCTCTGTTGCAAGGTCCATATCGAACTTCTCAAGCGTGCCAAGGTCTATATTTACGCTCCTCTTTTCAGGATACTCAAGATAGAGGTTATTTATCTCGTCAATGTAATAGGAGTTGTAAAACTCAAGGAATCTTTCCTCCATCTCCTCCCTAGCAATGACATCCATAAAATCAGCCCCTGACTAATTATAACTCTATGTCAGTATTTTATATAATTTTCTGCAATTACCGGTACACTTCCACTATTCATTGCCATGTCTGGTTTTATAAGAGAAATCTCCTTTTTACGACAAAATTGCATTGCTGTCCCTATAAAATACCCCATAAGCTCAGGATTAGACTATTTCTGCAACGACGCCATATCCAAAAATCTGCATAGTTTCAGTAAAACCTTTATAATTGAAGGAGTAATAACAAGATGTATTGTTATGCCGAAGTTCTATGTTACGACTCCGATATTTTATCTCAATGCAAAGCCTCACATTGGTCACGCATACTCTGTAACCATAGCAGACGTGCTGGCAAGATGGCACAGGTTAAAAGGCGATGACACATTCTTTCTTACAGGAACCGATGAGCATGGCGAGAAGGTGGAGAAGAAAGCAGCAGAACTGGGAATCTCCCCGCAGGAGCATGTGGACAGATTATCAGCAGAGTGGAAGGAGGCATGGAAGAAGCTGAATATCTCAAATGACGATTTTATAAGAACCACGGAGTTGCGCCATGAAAAAGCAGTAAAGCATTTCGTAAAGCTGATGCATGACAACGGTGACATATATGAGGGAGTTTATGAAGGATGGTACTGCACTTCAGACGAGACCTTCATTCCTGAATCGCAGCTTGCAGATGGCAAATGCCCGGAATGCGGCAAAGAGGTACGCAAGCTAAAGGAAGAGACCTATTACTTCAGACTCTCAAGATATCAAGAACACTTGCTTGAATACTATAAACAGAATCCCAACTTCATACTCCCAAAAAAACGAGCTGCAGAGATAATAAATAGGGTAAACGATGGGCTAAAGGACCTTAGCATGACAAGACCTTCTGTCAGATGGGGCATACCATTCCAGTTCAACGACAAACACACTATTTACGTGTGGGTTGATGCGCTTGTTAACTACCTTTCAGCACAGGGTTGGCCCGATAAGGAACCTAAGTATTGGCCTGCAGACGTGCAAATTGTTGGGAAGGATATAGTATGGTTCCATACGGTAATCTGGCCAGCCATGCTGATCTCAGCGGGATTCAAGCCGCCAAAGAGTGTACTTGTCACAGGGCACTTCATATCCGAAGGAAAGAAGATGTCAAAATCTATCGGCAATGTGGCAGATCCTACAGAGCTGGTAAACAAATATTCTGCAGATTCGCTCAGGTATTTCCTCATGCGTGAACTACCTCTCGGAGACGATGGGGATTTTTCAGAGAAGCTATTGGCAGAGCGGAACAACAACGAGCTAGCTGCGGATCTTGGCAACCTTGTATTCAGGGTACTCACATTATCCTCAAAGTTTGAGGGAAAGCTCGAGGGCAAGCCTGCCTTGGAAAGCAGTATGGACCTTAAAGCCTTCCAGGAAGCTATGGACAGGTATGACACTTACAAGGCATTGGAGATAATCTGGAGATTCATAAAAGCGGCAAACAAGTACATAAACGACACGAAGCCCTGGGAGCTTCAAGGATCTGAACTTGCAAACGCCCTTTACAATTCTATAGAGGCAATAAGGGTAATTGCAATATTAATATCGCCTTTCATGCCTGCAGCAGCAGATAGTATAAACAAACAGCTGGGCATACCCTCAGGAAGGTTTGAGGATTGCAAGTTCTCAAGAATAGATTATATACCAAAGAAGGGCGCTCCGCTGTTCAAGAAGATAGAGTAGCATGCTCTATGGATATAGTTATCTCTGTCTTTTAACTCCTGAAAGCTCAGCAACTCTTTCAGGCCTTATAATTCCATTCCTTGCGGCTTCCTTGAGCTGACCAATACTGTCCCATAATCTTGCCTTACGCTCTGCATCCCTGTATGCCATTTCATTCTTTTCTCTCTTCTCCTTTACAGTTCCGCTATCTGCTCTACCAACTCTACTGACAACAGCTACGTCTTCCATGAAATCTACATTCATAAGACTAAATAACGCTTAATAAATTTTTCTATCATGCTGAAGGATAAAAGGCAGATTTGGCAAGACTGATAAATATTGCCTAACAAATACAGCTTCATGGGGGAAAGGCACGGGGGAAAGGACATGCAATTCTTCACCTGCACTTCGTGCTTCGAAGATTATAAGGTAGTATATCCTTATGATTCTGCGAAGGACTCAGAATTCAGGTGCAGCTGCGGCGGAAAGCTGGAGACGTTCTCAAGATACGAGGCAATGCTCCTATTCAACCTATAATACAACAGATGCGCACTTCAGGTGTAGGCGCCATCATCGGTTATTATCAACTGTGTTACCGGCTGGTATCCCGGAGCAGTGTAATTTATGAAGACATATACGATGACCGGCTTGCTTATCTGTCCAGTCAGTATACCTCCGCTTCCATAACAGTTCATATAGAATATACTCTCAGAGCTTCCGTAAAAGGTCATGCCAACTGGGCTACTGCCTGCAGGATAGAAAGAATTTGATGGAACCATATTAACATTGCCAAACTGCGGTCCAGCACCAGTATTATTCAGAGCTGCGCTGCATGCGATTGCATTAATCTTCATATTAGTGGCTACATTCTGAGACATCTTGATTGCAAGTATGCCTGTAGTATTAAGGCTTACATAGTCACAGGAAAAGCCCGGCTGTGCAGTGCACGTCTGCTGCGTAAAGCCATTTACGCCGCTCAGCCCTATTCTATATATTATAATTATCGCAATGACTATAATGAGAATTGCAAAGCCATAAGACGACATGAAGTCTATGGCTGCCTGCCCTCTCAAACTTTTCGGATTCAATTACTTCGCCTTCATCTCCATCTTCGCTTCGAAATCGGAGACTTTGTACTTGAATTCCTCGTTTGATTTTATTAATCCTTTCTCTTTCAGGAACTGCCTTGCAAGCAGATAGTAGACGAGCGCCAGAGACCTTCTTCCCTTGTTGTTGCAAGGTATGACCAGATCTACGAACTTTATCCAGTTGTCAGTGTCGCAAAGCGCAACTATAGGTATATTCGTCTCGCTCGCTTCTTTGACAGCCTGCTTCTCGTTCCTCGTATCGCTGATAAGTATAACTTCAGGCTCCATATAGTCGTCCCTGTTTGGGTTCGTGAGCGTTCCCGGCATTACTCTTCCTGTTATTACCTTCGCTCCTGTTATCTCGCCGAACTTCTCCGCAGCAGCAACGGCATATATTCTCGAAGCAGTTACAACTATCTCCTTCGGATCATACTGCGCCAGCAGCTTTGCCGCCGCATTTATCCTACCGTCTATAGTGTTGAGATCAAGAAGGTATAATCTGTCCTCTCTCGCCTTGTAAATAAACTTCTTCATTCCTGGTGTCTTTATCTTAGTGCCTATGTGTATTCCTGCCTCTAGGTAAATGTTTTGGTCTATCAAAAGTTCTTCAGTCATTTTTTCACCATAATTTATTGGGGTCGCCGAGAGCCTCATGGTTTTTGCATAACACAAAAGCCATTTTGAACTCGGGTCATATGCTCCCTAAGCATAGAGCCTAACCAGACTAGCAGACGACCCCTAATCTTATGTATCATCTATATTTTTATCTCTATCTAAATACAATGCAAGAATTTACTTCTTGTTGTATTCTATAATCTCATCTATAAGGTCCGTGTGTCCTATGAGCATGCGCCTGCAGCAGTATCTCTTCACTCCAAGGTCATCAAGTACCTTCTGAGGATCCTCCTTGCCTTCATTTACGCGCTTGCTGAAATGTTCCCATTTATCGGCAACTACCTGCCCGCATGAAAAACACCTTATCGGAATCATCATAGTATCACTCAAATATCATCTGTAAGACTTCTGGAACCTGGCTCTTGCCTTTGGTCCCTTGAACTTCTTAGGCTCTACCATTCTTGTATCGTCTACAAGAAGCGTCCTATCATAATTCATATACTCTTTCTTCATTGATTCGCTTTCGGAAGCCGCAACAATTGCCTTTGCAATAGCTGTCCTTGCGGCCTGTGCCTGTCCGCTCATTCCTCCGCCATGGACATTGATGCTTATGTCGGATCTGTCTGCTATCTCCTTGGCGCTGCCATTTATCCTTATCGCCTCAAGTATGAGTTCTCTAACCTCAAGCGGCTTTATCACTACGACGCTCTTGCCATTTATCAATATCCTTCCAGTGCCGCTCTTAAGAACGGCCCTTGCTACAGCCTCTTTTCTCCTTGACTTAACGAAGACAACCTTCTGCTTCACTGCCTTTGCCTTCTTGGGCTTCGCTTTGATGCCCACTTTTGCAGCCTCCTTCTTTACAGTACTCTGCTCAGTGTAAAGATTCTGCAATTCCGCGTCTAATTTCTCCAATCCTTCTTTTTGTACAGCTGTCGTCAAATCAACCTGCGTAACCGAGTTTCGTGACTATCTGCTTTACAGTAGTCGTATCCTCGTATATCTCTTCAGCATTCTTTGTTGCAATTTCGTATTCCTTGTAATTCTTCAGCTCTTCAGGGAAGCCAATGTATACCTTGAGCCTCTTATACGCCTCCTTGCCCTTGGCTTTTTTGTATGGAAGCATGCCTCTTACTATGCGCTTGACAAAAAGGTCAGGCCTTCTTGACCAGTATGGCGAGTGCTCTGGGTTCGCCTTGTCCTTGAGATCATGCAGCCTCTTGTATTTTGCAACTATATTCTTAGGGTGGCCGCTGATAAGCATATCTTCTGCATTAACTATGAATATGGAATCTCCTGAAAGGAGCCTCTTTGCAACAGTGCTTCCGACTCTTCCAAGGATCTTTCCCTTTCCATCTATCAAGTATTCTGCCATTAATATCACTATATTATTATACGAACATTATCCTTCTTCAGCATCTCCTTTATTCCTACTACTGTGCAGCCGGCTTCCTTAAGCTTCTTCTCCGCATCTTCCGAATATACTACTGCAGCTACGCTTATCTTCTTGCTTATGTTTCCCCTTCCAAGCACCTTTCCAGGGATTATAACGTTCTCTCCTGAATTCACAAGCTTCTCAAGCTTTGCTATGTTGACGCTCACTCTCCGCCTCTTAGGTTTTGACATGAGCCTCACTATGTAATTGGACCTTTTCTTATTCTTATCAGTAGCACTGGACTTCGCATCCTCAATTGCTCTTTTCAGATACTCTTTTTCTATCACGTTAATCACTTTATGCGGGGGGTGAGATTCGAACTCACGCAAGCACTAAAGCTACAGGAATTTTGCGTAAAAACTCCTCAATCCTGCGCATTTGGCCAAACTCTGCCACCCCCGCTCACTTCTTCATTTCTTTTGCTATTTCTTTTAGCTCGCTGTTTATTATACTTACTGCTCTTTTGAATATTTCAGCAGGTGGCATCTGGCCGAAGCTTTCTATATAAAAATCATAATTCTTTTCATCTATCTGTTTGTAAGTCGCAATGCAGGTCTGGAACTTTGAACTCTTCATACCATGGCCGATCACTGCCCTGCCGTCAAACTTTAATCTCTGATTGGCTCCCAGCTTTATTATTGGTATGTCATCATTCGCTACCTTTACTTCTTTATCTTTGGATTCTATGTCCTTTGAATATACTGTCTTAGGCCCTTCAGCTTCAAGGGAGAAGAGCACCTCATCCTTTTCATTGTAGCCTTTTGGTGTCGTTATCGGCACCATTCCTATTCTGTGCGCTATGTATTCGTCAAACATGACACTGTTGTTCTCGTAAAAGGTTACCTTGTCTATCGCAAAGCAATCCACGCTGTTTATGAGCATCCTCCTAAGGGCGTTTGCTGTAGAGTAGTCGCTTCCACTGAGCTTGAAGCGCAGATAATTGCCTTTATTTTCAAGCATATCTATCTTCATAAAACCATCTAGCCTTGCAAGAATGTCTAAGAAATGTGTTCATATTATACATGCATATATATAAAAACTGTTCGCAGGCCCGTTGAGCATGTTAAATGCAATATAACTGGTATCAGTTCCATGATACTATAACTTCTCCTCCAGCTCCAAGCATACCATGGTTGGTGTATCCGAGATATGTATCATTGTTTCCTCCACCACCGCCTCCATATGGAGATCCTGCTGTGGCCGTCCTATTGGAAGGCGATGACATACTACTCAATATTCCTCCTAAGCCTCCACCACCAGAGCTTCCAGCGTTTCCTCCATTGCCTCCTGTTGAATAGCAGCACGGTGTGATTGAATCGGAGCCAAGTTGACCTACTGCTCCGTTTGCGCCAGAGCAGCCCATGCCGCTGCAGCTATACGTTCCTCCAGAACTGGTCGAAGACGGCTCTCTTGCACCACCAGCTCCGCCAGTAGCTGTCACGGTGAAGTAACTACTAGTCACTTCTGAGTTGCCTCCTGCATAAGCAGTTGCTGCGCATCCAGCGAGACTTGTAGCAGTGGAATTATCATACATTCCTCCGTTGCCTACGTATATCGTAAAGACTGTCCCTGACAATATACCTGAAGTGCTGCCTGTTGCATAACCTCCCCCTCCTCCTCCGCTGCCACCTGTTATGTCCTGTCCTCTAGCACATATTCCAGTTCCTCTGGGATTAGGTCCTACAGGACCTCCTGAACCTCCCCCTCCTCCTCCGATTAAGGTTATTGTATATGTAATTGAAGATCCACAGCCACTAGGTGTCGTGAAATGATAAGTTCCCGAAACGGTCCAACTTTGAGAGCCGGGGGTACAGCTTACGCTTGTCGTAGAAGTAGAGGTGGAAACAGTAGTAGACGTAGAAGATGTCGAAGTTGATATGCTTGTCGAGAGTGAAGTCGAAGCAGTAGTAGATGTAGAAGATGTCGAAGTTGATATGCTTGTCGAAAGTGAAGTCGAAGCGGTAGTAGATGTAGACGCTATGGTAGTAGAGGTAGACGCAGTGCTTGTTGAAGTAGAGGTGGAAACGGTAGTAGATGTAGACGATGTTGAAATTGAGGTAGATGTGCTTGTTGAAGTCGAAGTAGTAGTTGAAGTAGAGGTTGTTGATGCAAAGTTTGCTGTCTCCGTTACGGCGTTGTTGATTGTTATCAAATCGGAATTACTCGTTCCTGAATAACATCCTGTTCCAGAGCAGGTCCAGTCAACAAAATGATATCCTGAACTTGGAGATTCAGATATTGTTACTGATGTTCCGTAAGGGACACTTCTTGATCCAGGAGAGACACTTCCACCTGCCGTCGGTGAAGCTATCTCTGTGAAAGGCTGATAAGGAGAGAAACTTGCAGTCTCTACAGTATTTCCATATATTATTATTGTGTTTGATGTTGCAGTTCCAGAATAACATCCGGTGCCGCTGCATGACCATCCTGTGAAGGTGTTTGATGTTGATGGCGATTCAGATATGGTCACAGCGGATCCGAACGTATGCGATCCTGAAGATGGCGATACGGTCCCATCTCCTGCTGGCGTGGCTCCTGTAGTGAGCGTGTAGCTGTTAGGTGCGTAGTTTGCTGTTTCTGCAATCGAATTATATACTGTTACCGTCGGATTAGACGATGTCCCAGCATAACATCCTGTTCCAGTGCAGGTCCAGTCAACAAAATGATATCCTGACGAAGGTGTCTCTGTCAAAATTGCATTGGATCCGTATGCATACGTTCCGCCTCCTGAAATAGTGCCATCTCCAGAAGGGTTCGAAGCTGCAGTCAATGTGTACGTGCTTAATCCAAAGTTTGCCGTTTCTGCAATGTCATTACTTATAGTTACTGTAGGAGAAGCGCTTGTCCCGGAATAACATCCTGTTCCAGTGCAGGTCCAGTCAACAAAAGTATGTCCTGTTGCTGGAGTCTCAGACAATGTCACTGCTGATCCATAATTATAATTGCCGCTGACTGGAGAGACGCTTCCACCGGTTGAAGGGTTGGCAGAAGATGTAAAGGAGTATACGTTTATTGCAAAGTTTGCAGTCTCCTGCATATTATCCACACCAAGTACTACAGAAGACGACTGACTCGTTCCTGAATAACATCCTGTTCCAGAGCAGGTCCAATCAACAAAATGATAACCTGTGATTGGATTAGCACCTATCGAGACTACAGATCCTGCCGGATAGCTTCCAGTACCTGGAGAAACACTGCCATCAGGCGAAGGATTTGACGATTCTGTGAATGTGTAATATAAGACACTGGATGTTGTTGAAGTCGAGGTGGTTGAA
>DAHUYR010000003.1 GCA_027315135.1 Microcaldota archaeon | reverse complement strand
GTCGAAGCTGGCGAAAGAGGAACACGTGCAAAGAACGTTAAAAAAGCATAGATCCTCACTCATCCAGGATGCAATTCGCATTGTCATCCCTAACTATTAATTTAGTTAAGTGTGGGAAAAAGCGATAGCGATACGGCTATTTGGTGAAAAAAGGAAATAAGATTAGGTTAGGGGACGCCATAATATTTGGAAGCCGATTTGACCCCTGGCAAGGCGACTAACGCCCCCAGGGGTCTCTATGCTCTAATCTATCTCAGACGATAACATGGCAAAATGGCTTTCTGGACAGAATCAACACTTTATAAACAAAGCCGACACTTTGCATAAGCTTAAATATTACCTAATCTGAATTAAGATTATGGGTAAGGTCTCTGTTACAAACAAATCAAATCCTGAAGATAATAAGATAAAACACATGCTTAAGGCTGCCCGGCGTATGATGGCAACAGGTGCGGAGAAAACGACTGCTTTGGGGCCAATGATGCAGAATAATCTTACGATACTTAGCACTTGCGGGTGCGGAAGCTGCCCAAGATGCGCCGTAAATGCTGTTGTAGTGGTGGCGAATACTGCCATGGCTTTGATTGGGATGAGGAGAAAGGAAAAGGCCTCAGAACATACTGAACATAGCAAGGAATGCGATTGCCATAGTTTAGACAAGGGTAATGCCCAGCCGCTCACGAAGAAATCCGTGTAATCCTTTTGAGTGCGAGTACCTTATCAGATGCAAACGGGGAAGCAACTGCAATCTTTGCAGACATTAACAAAGGTATGTCGTTAGCACTATCTCCTATTACCATGCAGTTGTCCAATCTTATATTGTACTTATCCAGCATGCTCTCTGTCTTTGCAAGCTTCTCCTCTCCGTTGCGCATTGTTACTGAAAAGCCAACAAGCTTGCCTATATTGTCAAATATATCTACATTAGATACTGATTCTGTAAGACTGAGACTCTCAACAACACACTCTGCAGCAGTGGAACCTGCCATTGTAGAGAGAAAAGTCGGAGTATTCCATAATGTATAATAACGAACTATATTCTCTACCTTGTCTATGGTATTTTTGCGTATGTGCCGGCTTGCAAAAGTGCGCATTTCATTCCTCATACCGATGCTATTTGCGATAAGCGTATCATAAAACTTCTTCTGACTGTCTACCGAACCTGCAGGACCTCGGAATTCCGACATGAGCATTACCTGGGCTGCTCCCAAGATCCCACTGGCAAATGTTGCAATGTCTCTATCTCTCAGCGCTTTTAAAAGATACTCTTTTCCTATTGCCGCACTCACAGCACCCTTCCACAGCGTGCCATCTCCATCTGTTACTACTGCATCTATTACTTTTGGCATAATATCCGAATGCTTATGCTAAGGTTGACCTATATTATACTTAATGCCCTATTTCGTCAATTATACCATTGCGGATGATCTCTTCCCGTTCAGAACATCGTTCAGGCGTCTGTTCGCTTCCTGCCAGTTTATATTCTCTAAGAATACCTTTACGTATGTGCCTTTGTCAGTACCATAGTCTATGGCGTAAGCGTGCTCCCAGCAGTCTAATGCTATAATGACATCCTGTGCAATTGCAGGTACGTTTACACTATGCTCATTTATGACCCAGTTGTGCAGCTGATTCCTGTTCCTGTCAAGTGCAATAAGCACCCATCCTGGGGTGGAAGCAGCATCAGCCTTTATCTCAGCCTTCCATTTGTCAACGCTTCCGAAAGAGTCTTTCAGCAATGACTTAAACTGGTCATCTGGTTCGTTCACAGGCTCAAGAGTCTCGAAATAGGCCTTGTGCAGATAGCTGCCGTTGTATGCGACGATCTCCCTTCTCTTAAGCTCACTGAAGGATCCATAACTGAAGTTGGCATTCTTGCTAAGGATATCTGGATCGGTATCCATCTGCTTCTTTAAATCATCAAGCCTCTGTTCAATCTCATTAAGTTTTTTCACATACCCTTCATAAAGGCCAAGATGAGCCTTTATCTGCTTAGGAGTAAGTCCCTTCACAACGCCTTCATTCAGAAGTGCAGAAAAATCCTTTATCTTATGCTCTACTAACATTCCACTCACAATACAGTATACATAACCAAGTTATATAAATTCTACAACTCTCAACGAGGACCAGCAAGCCATACCTGCCATGCAGGCGTGCAGATACTCCTGACTCATACTTGTCTATTCGAACCCATACGCTTCCGGAATTATGCTTTTCTTTACCACAACTGCCTTCAGATTACACTATTTTCTCAACAGTAGCTTGAACATCTCGTCCAGTTTACCATCGTTCTTTACTCCTACTACTGCATATTCCTTCATCGCAGGGCCTGCCTCACCATCTATCTCAAAACGGTATCCCTTGAGGTTTGCAAGTCTATCTGTGTATACTAAGAACAACAATGGCATATATCCGGGATAGATAAGGATAGTATTATCAACGCCATACTCTCCATGAAGTATCTCTCCTTTTATCTGTGTGAGCTTCCCATTTCTGTCGAACGTGCAGTATTCCTTGGACATGTCCATGCCCCAGTTATTTATGTAAAAACCATCCCCTTCAATATTGTTAACGAATCTCTGCGCCCTCCTAGATGTTCCATAAGCTCTTGACAATATCTCCTGATAGGTTGCAGGTCTTAATCCATGCTCATTAAGCAATGCCAATGACTCTACACAGTTTGCATCTACTTGCATCTTAAATATCCCGGAATGGGCTATTTCTACAAATCCCTTATTGCTGTAATTCCCGTATGTTGTTCTCATCTTCACCAGTATTTTCTTATGTTTATGTAATAATATTCCTTTCTAACATCTCCAACACCAGCAGTAACGCTTAACGCCGGTAACGGCAGATAAGGCAGAATCAAAGAGCCTAAATCCGCTCGCCGCATGCATTAGTTATAAACCTATGTCCATCCTATAGACAAATTTTATAAGTATTTCTCCAAGTATATACTTACGGGGACAGATGCTTGCATAAAACGTAAGTAACATTGTCTAGGGGATAACAATGATGGAAACATACTGGGTTTATCCTAACGGATCCGGTCTCAGAAAGTTAGACCAAGGAGGAATAACTGCAAGAATAGAAGCGCTTAGCGGTGAGGACATTGCAAAGCAGCGTACCGGAGCAGTATCTATGGATGCCGTAAGAATTGCAGTAGGTAAATTAGAGGGCGACGGCTTATTGAGAAGTCTTGACAAGCGCGAAAGAGAGGAGTACAAGCAATTGCTGTATAGAGCAGCGAGAGGGGAAAGCTTCTACTGGGAAATAACACGCGCGGATGGAAAACAGAAGGAAAGAGCAACAGCTGATGATTTCTACATCATGAGTGGCATAAGGAATCTTGTAGTTCTGCAGGACACCGACCTGTTTAATTACAAGAAATTTAACTTTGACAGCCTCTTCGAATTTACCGGCACAGTAGGGGCGGCACTAGAAGTAGTCTCAAAGTCCAATGGCTGGAAGCATGGGCTTCCGTGGAGCACTTTACGAAGCGATAAACGGACAATATCGAGCGTGGTGACGAGCGACGGTGCAGGGGAACTGCGCATATTGCAGCAGGACAGAACTCCGTATTCTGCTGTAAATCCTTTCGGAGCAAGGGTGCACTACAGGCGGCTGGGCATTGCAGATAAGAAAGTTGTGGAAGCTGATCATTCTACAGAAGGCTACCTTCTTCTTTCTGTATTAAAGTACATAGACCAGATGGGGCTACAGCCAGAGATTCTTGAAAAGGGAGCAATCAGCGCTACGCAATACGTCACGACCTCTGCTAGGAACATGGGAATGAAGCAATATGCATATATAGAAAAAGACTATGGAGTACTGCCTGTATTGTTCAGATCATGGGACACTCCTGTGCCTATCATCAAGGACAATAAGATACCTGATGGGAGCTTTGCCCACTTCCTTCCATCTTCCTTCGGTGGCGGCTATAGTATATGCACTAACGTTTCCGGGGAGCTCATTATAGGCAGGAAAACCAGAAACGAAATAGATGTGGAAAATGCTGTAACCTTTATTCCTGAGGACATGGACAATCTGCTGAAAGGCTTACTTTATCAATCAGCCCGTGGCCTCGGAAGAACCCCAACAAGACACCTGCTCGATATGCTGGATTACAGATATTCTCCTGATTTCAAAGACAGATGATAAAGGTCATTCTTTTATTCATTTCCGCATAAGATAGCGATAAATATTTAATCCAAACAATCTAATCTATAGTATATTAGTGGGTATTTTAGTGAGACTTTCCTGGATGATTGGTGGCGCTCAAGGTCTTGGGGTCGATACCTCTGCTAACCTCTTCGGTTCTGCGGTTGCAAAGGCCGGCTATTATCTTTATGGCAATAGGGAGTACTACTCAAATATAAAAGGAAGGCACAGTTACTTCAACGTTGTAATAGGGAGTAAGCCATACCGAAGTATATCTGAAAAGGTAAACATACTAGCATCATTTGACGCAGAGACTGTATTTCAGCATTTCACGAGCGTAACGGACTTTTTGATATACGACAAGGCATCTGAGATAGTTAAGGCAGAGACCGTACGTTCCATGGAAAATGAGATAACAGAGAAGGTTGTCAAGGAACTGGAATCAAACGGTTTTGGAACAAGCATTTCAGATGTCATACAATACTTAAATAAGAGAGGCGTAAAGTGCATACCTGTGACTTATGTAGACGAGATAAATACTGTAATCAATAACCTAAAGATACCTCCTCCTGTTGCAGGCAAGGCAAAGAACACGGTAGCGATAGGGGCATCATACGCGCTGCTCGGTCTGAAAGCAGATTACCTAAGATCTGCAATAAAAGAGCAATTCGGCAAGAACGATCTTTTCTACAACATGAATATGCTTGCTGCAGAAGCAGGCATGAAGTATGCAAAGGCCAATTATAACATGGAAGAGCTGCAAATTTCTGACGGACGGGTACAAATTGATGGCAATACTCTTTCTGCAATGGGGAAGATTGCAGGAGGCCTGCGCTTCCAGTCATATTATCCAATAACTCCAGCATCAGATGAAAGTACATATATCGAGGCGAATCAGGTTGTGCAGACAAGCACCGGAGGCAGTGGGGGAGTGGTTGTAGTGCAGTCTGAGGATGAACTCGCTGCAATAAACATGGCCATAGGTTCATCACTTACAGGTGCAAGATCTGCAACAGCTACGTCTGGCCCTGGATTCTCGCTGATGTCGGAGGGCATAAGTTGGGCAGGGATGAACGAGGTACCTGTCCTTATAACCTATTACATGAGGGGTGCTCCAGCTACTGGACTTCCTACAAGAAGCGGACAGGCAGACCTAAAGTTTGCGCTGAACGTCGGACACGGCGAATTTCCAAGGATAATAATAGCATCAGGAGATCACGAAGAGGTATTTTACGACGCAATCTACGGGCTGAATCTTGCAGAGAGATACCAGACTCCTGTTATACATATAATAGAGAAAGGTCTTGCAAACGCCTATTCAGTATTAGATATGAAGACCTTCAGCGGTCCAAAAATAGCTATAGAAAGAGGATTACTCTCTGAAGGAGGCGATGGTTACAAAAGATTTGCGTTTTCCGAGAACGGGATATCGCCACGAGCTTTCCTTGGGAAAGCAAGTATATTTTACACCGGGGATGAACACAATGAGATGGGGCACATAACTGAGGAATCAATTAACAGGCGAATTATTTATGAAAAGAGACTCAAGAAACTTGAGACAGCAGATAAAGAGATAATGGAAGAGTCTATGGTAAATGTATACGGCGAAGCAGAGAATGTGATATTGCTATGGGGTGCGTCGAAAGGAGTTGCTCTCGACGCAATGGAAGAGCTCAATGAAAAAGGAGTATATGTTGAAGTGGTGCAGGTGAGAATGTTCAACCCGTATCCAAAGGAATATATGAGGAAGATACTCTCAAACAAAAGAAGAATAATAGCCCTTGAGAGCAACTACTACGCACAAGGTGCAGAGGTACTCACAGAAAAGACAGGCATAACTCCTACGGCAAGCATATTGAAATGGACTGGCAGGCCGATACTGTTGGACGAGCTGGTAAGCGCGATAGAGGATGTTGTGGTTCACAACAAGAAGAGGGTAGTTTTAGATGGAGGAGCATAACGTTACAGAGTTTAATGACTGGTGCCCAGGATGCGGCGACTTCGGCATACTCAGGGCAGAGGATCTTGCCCTTGAGGAGCTGAAATTCGATTACAAAAATTTTGTTGTTGTTTCAGGGATAGGCTGCTCAGGAAAGGCACCTCATTTCTTCTCTCACAAGATATCTGGGGTGCATATGCTCCACGGAAGAGCGCTTGCCTTTGCTGCAGGGATTAAGTTATCCAATCCATCATTAAACGTGCTGATCGAAGCCGGAGACGGAGACACGTTTGGAATAGGCGCAGGACACTTCGTAAATGCAGGAAGGCGGAACATAGACATGACACTATTAGTTCATGACAATGGCGTATATGGGCTTACAAAAGGGCAAGCGTCTCCCACATTGCACAGAGGAGAGAAAACTAAATCTCTTCCAAAGCCAAACATAAACGATGCGATAAACCCGATAGCGCTTGCTCTGTCAGTCGGTTATACCTTCGTAGCGAGAGGATTTGCATACGATGTAAATGGGACAAAGGAGCTAATCAAAAAAGCGATCCAGCACAAAGGAATGGCGCTTGTAGACGTTCTGCAGCCCTGCCCTACCTATAACGACATAAATACAAATGAGTGGTACAGGAAGCGCGTCTATAATATGGATATTAATCCTGTAGTAGACAAATTGGAGGAAATTCCGCAAAAGATAAGCGCTGCAATAACAAAGTCTTATGAATGGGAGGAAAAAATACCACTAGGAATCTTCTATCAGAATGAGCTTGTTCCTACCTTCGAGGAGAGGCTTAAAGAAAGCATGCCTGATTATATGGATAATTATCCATCAGTACAGAAAATAGAAGAAAATGGAGAAGCAACAACAGTATACGATAAGCTTCTGCAGGCAAGGAAGGTAGCCTAAATTATGAATCTCCGGTTCCGCAGTTGCAGTAGCCGAACTCATCCACCCTTCCTTTGCACATAGGGCATTTTATTTCAAGAAACTCTACTTCATGGAATTCCTTGCCGTACATTTTTACGTGCTCGTCCACCATTATTATTACCAACATGATAATCCATTTTACATATTTATTACTTTCTATTCATATTATTCACGCGGGTCCGTAACTCAGTTTGGCTAGAGTGGAAGGCTTTTAACCTTTAAGTCGTGGGTTCAAATCCCACCGGGCCCGTCGGAATTAATCAGGGTAGTATCAATATGCGTCTATGTGTCCTTGGCAGGCAGCCTTATCTGGGAATTGCAGAGCTCGAGTCAATACTAGGGCCAGATCTAGTACGCCCGTTCGGCAAGGGATTTGCCATAACGAGGGGGAATGACAAGGCAATAAAACAGGAAAACCTTGGAGGAACGATAAAGATTGGCGAGGTCATCGCCATAATCCGCCAGACAGAGCTCCATCTGATGGAAAGGGAAGTGATGGAGATACTGGAAAGGCACGCGATACCAAAAACCGGCAATACGGACCACAAGCTGAACATAGGCATAAGTGCCTATAATGTAGGTGCAGATGAGAAAGCAGTCCGCGACCTGTTATTCAAGTTCAAGGACAGGCTCGAGAAGAAACACATCTCTACAAGAGTGATATCACCAAAAGGAACTGTACTGAACAGCGCACAGGTGCAGCATAACAAACTTATGGGTCCTTCAGGAAGCGAGTTCATAATAGCAGGAGATGAACGTGAGACATGCATAGCAAGGACAATATCAGTGCAGAACATAACGAGCTATTCAAAGAGGGACTATGACAGGCCTGGAAGGGATATAGTTACAGGCATGCTACCTCCAAAGCTGGCGCAAATAATGTTGAATCTTGGCTCTGTAAAAAGAGACACCACGGTTCTAGATCCGTTCTGCGGAACAGGCGTTGTACTCATGGAAGCCGCACTTACAGGTGCAGTGGTAACCGGCAGCGATATCAATCCAAAAATGGTATCAATGACTAAGGAAAACCTCTCATGGCTATCTAAAGAGTTTAATGTAGATACAGCTCAAGCAAACGTCATGTGCGCAGACGCAACTACTAGCACATGGAAACCCATGCCTGAAAAAGTTGTCTCAGAGACATATTTGGGTCCTCCGTTGCACAGCCTGCCTAAACCTCATGAATTAGAAAATATAGTAAAGGAGTGCGACAGAATAGTGGAGAACTTTCTGGTAAATTTGAGACCGCAGCTGCGCCCAGAATCACGATGCTGCATAGCTGTCCCAATGTGGAATACTCGCAAAGGCTTGATACAGCTTCCAATAGTCGACAATATAAAAGAACTGGGATATTCAAGAGTATGGTTCTCTCATGTAAGGCCAGGGCAGTTGATATACAGGAGACCGGATCAGGTTGTCGCAAGACAGCTCCTAGTACTAGTGCCGCGTTACGACAAAAACAGGAAAAGATATTGATGCCATATCTTCCTGATACTTCAGAGACGCTGCAGTCTGCAGATTAACCTTATAAATCAGTCCGATATTATCTCTTACTTGTGATTTTGAACACACGCTGTTGTTATTATGGAAAAAACAATACAGGCTGTTAGGACATACTCAGCCCCAATATTATATTCGACCAAGGCAGTTCTTGCCGACGACATTCCAAGGGAGATTCCGGCAGGTTGCAGGCAGGCATCTGCAAACGATATTGCACTTAGGTATTTTCACAATGCTGATTTCAGGGAAGAGCTTTGCAAAGTAAAAGACATATGGACTGCGGACAAAAGTTCATCGCGTACAGGAACATTCAGGTTATGCGAAGACGGCTCCTTTGCTCCAGTAAGTTCGCGTGAATTTATGCTGCTTCCAGAAGAGCAGCAGGCAGTCCATTATGCAGGCATCGGGCAGGTGATAGTCGGCTGCTACAAAAACGATTCAGGAAAAGTTAAGCTTTACCTGAATGCAGAATACAGGCTGTCTCGCACTGCAAGAGTCGCATACCTAAAGGACGAAAATGTACAACCTCCTCAGAAAGAGGGAATCTGTGCCGTACAGATTCCTATAGGCGAAATCGATGCTGCAAGAGAAGCATTAAGGAAGGTAGAACCATACTTATCAAGAATTCCACAGACAGGCGAGTTTATCGAACTCATGGCTGCTGTCAGAAAAATTCTCAGAGATAGAACCTAACAAAAACCTAACATTTCAGAAAGTGGTTTAAATTATAACTCACAATCCTTAATTGTGATTATTTGAGCAAAACTCTTGAGACAAAGAAGAAGATCCTTGAATTACTCGAAAACAGGAAGATGACAATTACTGAATTAAGCAAGGAACTTAGACTCTCAAAAGCAACAATAAGTCAGCATGTAGACGAACTTACCAGAATAAATGCTGTTGAGAAGATAGACTCTGAGTACTACAAGAAGCTTAAATATTACAAAACAACTCCTAATCACTCTGCAATGCTTTCAAGGGCAATTGGTGTCATAATAATCATCGGGATAATAGCATACGCGATAATATTTTACTCAGCAAATACTGCCCATCAGAATGGACCTAGCGCATACAACAAAACAACATTGACTACTGCTCAGGTAACCACTGCAGCCTATTTCAACGCTTCATCCAATGTTATAGCCACTCCCGGATCATTATCTACATTTGTTTCATGTATCTTCCTTAGCTACGGGATAAATGGGCGCATAGAAAATGCAAGTGGATTCTCTGCATATACTATTAATTATACTGTTGGCAATGCAACGCGAAACGTAACCGATTATGTTATTGGTAGAAACTCTTCAGGAAGATTCCTATTAACCGAGAACATAACAAACGTCCTTAAGGAACCGTCGAACTATAACAGCACAAGGTCCCATTATTATATGGTAAGGTACAACAGCAGCATAAGCGGAGTATATCCGGGTGTAAAGATAACCTTCAATCCGAAGACCTTCTATGCTGCAAACAGCACGATAAATGTAACTACATACGTGAAAATAGCTGCAAATGCAACTTATGGGACTTACTGGATAAACCTTGACGGACCTTGTGGTGGAGGCATAGGTCCTGAGCTGTTAACGATAGGGAGCAAGCCATACAACGGCACGATAAAGTCGCCAGTCAACATATTCGGCTAAACCAGTATTTCAGCTCATCATGCTATTGGTTGTCGCAATTGCCAGCTCTCTAACCTTCTAGTAAGAATACACACTAAGATTAACGTAAAGCACCTAATAGTAAATTTTATATACTTTATTATCTCTATTATTGCTGTCAAACGGCCATAGGAATAGGGAAACGCCCGAACCCATCCCGAACTCGGAAGCTAAGCCTGTTCACGATATGACATACTGCTCGGAAGAGTGGGAAAGCATATTGCTGTTTGGCATTATAATTAGATGTTTAGCTTGGGCTTTGTCATTTTCTCCACCCGAACCAAGATTAAAACTAGAATTAGACTAAAATTCTATTTCTGAAAAGGCTGAAAAGGATAAGAGAACAATGCGAAGTTATACTTTGACATCGCCGCTCTTTATCTTTGCAATCATCTCCTTTGCGCTTATCCCTTCGCAAGTGACATTCATCGACTTGCACGTACCGAGGATCTGATTCATCCTATCCTTCAAAGTATTGCCATACATCTTTGACTCTTTTGCCTTGGCAACCTTCTTTATCTGTTCAAGTGTTATATTGCCTGCAATCTCATCCTTGGTCTTTGCGCCTTTCTGTATTCCTATCTCCTTCAGTATGAGCGCGCTTGTAGGCGGAGCTCCAACCTCAACGGTATACTTCTTTGTTGAAGGATTAACTATCACCTTTACAGGTACCTTTATCCCTTCATATACAGCTGTCTTCTTGTTTATCTCGTCTATTATAGCTGCAACGTTCACTCCAAGAGGGCCAAGGGCTGGGCCGAACGGGGCACCGTTTGTAGCCTTTCCTCCTTCTATTAATCCATTTATTATAGCATCTGCCATATCTACACCTTTTCTGCCTTCTCTATGACGCGGGCCATGTTCGACTTCGTTGTCACAGGTATCGGCACAGCGACATCCATAAGCTCTACTGTAATCTCATCTTTTGACGGGTCAGTATTTATTACCTTTGCCTTGTAGCCCTTGAACGGCCCGGCAAAGAACTCAACCAGATCATTCGGAGATATGTCCTGCGACTGCTGTTTCTTCGTCAGTATCTTGCCTATCTCTTCTTCACTCACCGGTTTAGGCAGCATTCCCTTTACATGAGGTTCATTAAGTATCAAATCCCTGCAGGCTACCTCATCCTGCGCCTCTATTATTATATAGCCACGCATACCTTGCGGTATGATTATGGAGTATATTCCGTTGTCCTTTCCCTTTGACTTGTTCTGCAGTATATCTGCAGTTATCTTCTCCTGCGACGCAGTTACTCTTACTATAAAATACATTTTCACATCCTGTAATATTATATGCGCAAAGGCAGCGCAATAAACATACTTGAAATTAAGGGTATATTTACTGCAATCATATTGTATGGACTTATTTATATATTTTGCGCTTTGACCTTCATTACATATGGAAGGCTATGCTGAGAAGAAGATTCTTGGGGAGCGGCTTGTCTGCGTTGACATAGTATACACGGACAGGATAGAACGATTGATGATAACTGGAGACTTCTTCATACATCCGGAGAGCTGCATAATGGAGATGGAAAAGGCCATGGCAGGCGTTCCGCTTTCGATGAATGACATGGAGCTAAGGGACATAATAAACAACGTTACCGAGTCGCACAAAGCAAAACTCATCGGCATATCTGCAAAGAGCATAGTTGCGGCAATCAGGGAAGCAACAGCGAAAAAGGTGTCTTGACGTGGAACTGAGAACCATTCCTTACTCTGTAAATTCTGCTTATGCAAACATTGCCACAGACCATGCATTACTCGAATCTGTAGCAAAGGGCAACTCCTACATGGTACTCAGACTCTATTCATGGAAACCGAGCGCAGTCTCCGTAGGCAGATTTCAGAAAATGCAAAAGGAGATAAACCTAGAGCGATGCAGGTTTCTTGGAGTTGACGTTGCAAGAAGGATAACTGGCGGCGGAGTCGCATATCACAATGCGGAAGGCGTAATATCATACAGCATTATTGCAAAGGAGGGGGAGCTGCCAGAAGGCATACAGAGATGCTATGCGTATTCCACATCAGCCATAAGAGACGCACTGAGCAGCCTGGGAGTGAGAGCAGAACCGTCTCCTATAAACGACCTGTTGGTTGATGGAAAGGTGATATCGGAAAACACACAGACAAGAAGGGAGGGTGCCGTTCTTCTGCAAGGCACCATATTTTATAAGGTAGACATAAGGAAGATACTCTCCGTAATCAAAGTCAGCAATAACGAAATATCTGAAGACATGGTAAAAAGCGCAGCAGAGAGAATAACTGACGTACAATCAAATTCACACGCTAGCATAAATGAATTGAGGGAAGCGCTCTTCAGCAGCTTCACCATGGGGAGAGCATGGCAGGAAAAGCCGCTTACAGATGAGGAAAAAGGGCGCAGCCTGGAGCTTGAAGAAACTGTGTACAGAAACGATGAATGGAACTTTGATAGATAATCTATAAAAAGCAATCCTGTATTTGTATAACTTATAAGCTGTATATGACGCATGTAAAAGTGTTTAGATGGCAGAAGAAGCAAAAGTGAAAAAAATCGAAGAACTGATTGCAAAAGGCACAAATCCATACCCTTATTCATACAAGATAACGCACCACGCATCCGAGATAACTTCGGATTTCAACAAATATGATGGAAAGGAGGCAAGCGTAGCAGGAAGAATAATGCGCCTGAGGAAGATGGGCAAGATCATATTCATGGACCTGCTTGACCAGTCGGGAAAGCTGCAGACGATAATACGCGAAGACATTGTAGACAAGAGATCAGCAGACATGTTGCAGTCTATAGATATAGGCGACATTCTCGGAGTGGAAGGCAAAGTAATCAAGAGTACGCGGGGAGAGATAAGCATAGAGGCAAAGACTGCAACTCTGCTATCAAAATCCTTAAGGACGCTGCCGGACAAGTTCCACGGCATAAGCGACACTGAGTTGAGGTACAGGAAAAGATATCTTGACCTGATAATGAACCCCGACATAAGAAAGATCTTCACCACAAGGACAAAGGTCATCAACTATGTGCGGGATTTCTTTAACAACAGAGGATATCTTGAGTTTGAGACACCAATACTACAGCCTACTTACGGCGGTGCGAACGCAAAGCCGTTTACCACTTATTACAATTCACTTGAATCTGATTTCTATCTAAGGGTTGCGAACGAGCTCTACCTTAAAAGGCTGATAATAGGAGGCTTTGAGAAGGTATATGAATTTGCAAAAGACTTCAGGAACGAGGATATAGACTCCTCCCATAATCCGGAATTCACCATGCTTGAATTCTACGAAGCATACAAGGATTACGAGGATTTCATGGCACTCATGGAGGAGCTGCTTTCAGGCCTGGCACAGCATATTCATGGTTCATACACGGTGCAATACCAGTCCAAGGAAATCAGCTTCAAACCAAAGTTCAAGAGGATATACTGGGTAGAAGAGCTGAAGAAACTCTCCGGAATAGACATATCAAAGATGACCGACGACGAAGCAAAGAGGATTGCAAAGACGGAGAAGCTTGACACAAAGATACTGAACAATTACCATGTTGCTGATTCGCTATTCGACAAGTACATTAAGCCAACACTTATACATCCTACATTCATAGTCGACTTTCCGGCGTACATGTGTCCGCTTACTAAGGACAAGCGCGGAAACAAATTACTCAGTGAAAGGTTTGAACTGTACATAAACGGCATGGAGGTTGCAAATTGCTACTCGGAACTTACAGACCCTATTGAACAGAGGAACAAGTTTGAGGAGCAGGAAGCCGAAAGGAAGAAGGGCGACGATGAAGCTCCTCCATCAGACAAGGACTTTATAGAAGCTATAGAGTATGGCATGCCTCCAACGGCTGGATGTGGAATTGGAATGGACAGGCTAATCATGCTGCTTACAGACGTGCCATCAATGAAAGAGGTAATGCTATTCCCTGCAGTAAGGCCCGAGGGAAAGAAAAAGTAGAAGAGGCAAAGGCACGAAAAGCCACGGGAAAAGAATTATAAGGATAGCAAACTGATGGTATAGCATGCCAGGGTGGCAGAATCCGGTAACGCGCGCGCCTGGAAAAAACATCCTGTTAGCGCGTGGCCGCAAGGCCTTTTGGGTTCAAATGAATCTTAGGGAAACCTAAATTTCTGAGAGTCCCAACCCTGGCGTATAATTAAAACAGGAAATCGCATGTCCGCTGAAAGAATAAAGGCTTTTAAATCATTCTATTGTAATATATGCACTGTGCAGTCAGTTAACGGCAGCTATTTCAACTGCAATTTAACAACGTTTAATTGATGCATTCTTTACTATGGTCATTAGATGGCAAAGGAAGAAAAGAAAAAGACGCACGAGGAGGCAAAACCCAAGGCACAGGGAATGATAGTCCGACTTGCAGGAAGGGACATCAACGGAGACAAGAGGATCTTCGAGGCAATCGGAGATATAAAAGGGATAGGTCACACCATGGCTCACGCCCTTGCCATACACATGAAAAAAGATCTCGGCATGGATTACAACGAGCGGATAGGTCATCTTGACGAAGCCAACATGGCAAAGGTCGAGCAGGCTGTAAAGGATGCAACAAATTCTAAGATACCGTCATACTTATTCAACAGGCGCATGGAGATGCAGTCAGGAAAGAACATGCACCTTGTTGGTACAGACCTTATAGTCAAGGTAAAACAGGACATAGAAGGTGACATCAAATTGATGTCCTGGCGCGGCATAAGGCACAAGACAGGCCAGAAGGTCCGCGGACAGAATACAAGGTCCACAGGAAGAACCGGAGCGACTATAGGAGTCATGAAGAAAGCTGCCAAGCAAGTAGCTGCAAAGGCAGCAGAGGCAAAGAAGTGAGTCGATGGGAGATCCGAAGCGCATAAGAAAAAAATTCGACAGTCCAAAGGATATGTGGTCAAAGGACAGAATAGAGTCAGAGCATGCGCTGAAGGAAAAATACGGGCTTAAGAATCTGAGGGAACTGTGGCAGGCAACAACAGAGGTAAGCAGGATAAGAAGGAATGTCAGAAAAGTTCTCTCAGGAAAATCTACAGATGCTGAGGGAAAGACTATATCAGAGAGGCTTGCAAGATACAGCATAGTGAAACAAGGCGCATCTCTGGACGACCTTCTCGGAGTTACCTCAGAGGCAATATTAGAAAGAAGGTTACAGTCAATCGCACTCAAGAAGGGTCTTGGCAGGACGGCGAAACAGTCAAGACAGCTAATAACACATGGCTTTGTATCAGTAGACGGCAGACAGGTGAAGTCTCCGGGATACATGGTGACTGCGGCTGAAGAGTCAAAGGTCAATTACTATAAACCTATAGACTTGAATTTCAACAAGGAGCCTGAACACATAGCTCCTAAGGCAGCAGCAGCGCACGTTGCTCCAGACACAACGGCTGAAAACAAAGATAGTAATGGTGCTTAATCATGGCAGGAAACAAGAAGAAGGCTGAGGCAAAGACTGCAAAGCAGCAGAAGCAGCAGCAACAGCAAAAGTCAAGCAAGAAGGAATTGCCTTCATTCGAAGCAGCAGTGCAGGAAGCCCAGGAGAAGTTCAAGGCAAAGGCTGTTCGATGGGGCGTAGCGCACATATTCTCATCAAAGAACAATACAATAATCACACTTACAGACCTTTCAGGATCCGAGACCATAGCAGTAGGCAGCGGAGGAATGGTGGTGGATGCAGACCATGAAGAAGGCTCTCCATATGCAGCTATGCATGCGACATACAAAGTGGCTGCAATTGCAATAGAAAAGGGGGTAACCCACATAAACATAAAGATCAGAGCACCTGGGGGTCACAATTCAAAGATACCTGGTCCTGGGGCACAGGCCGTCGTAAGGGCGCTTGCAAGAAGCGGCTTCAAGATAGGCAGCATAGAGGACGTTACTCCGATACCTACGGATACTACCAAGAGGCCGGGAGGCAGGAGAGGACGCAGAGTATAAATAGGCGCAGCACGCATATTTATCGGTGTTCCGTTGCCTGAACAAGATGACATTTTTAGAGCGAATGATATACGCGGAGTATATCCAGATACTCTGAACGAAAGAGTCGTAGAAGAGATAGGTCTGGCATTCGGCACGTTCGTCGGAAAAAACAAACGTTTAGCTTTAAGCATGGACATACGTAAGAGCAGCCCCTTGCTTAAGGCGAGCTTCCTCAAAGGCCTGAAGAAGACAGGCGCAAAGGTATTCTACATAGGGAAAGTGCCTACGCCTCTACTATATTTCGCTATTGCGCATTACAAGCTTGACGGAGGAGCAGCCGTAAGCGCAAGCCACAACCCGCCAAAATGGAATGGCTTGAAGCTCTGCGGTCCGATGGGAAGGACATATGGCGCAGGCTTCGGGCAGGAGAGGATAAAAAAGATATATGGAAGCAAGAAATTTATCTACAGAGAAGGAGGCAGCGTAAAGGATATACATAAGAAGCTGATGACTGACTATGAAGATTTCATATTCAAAAAGGCAAAGATAAGCAAGCCTCTCAAGATAGGGATAGACCCAGGAAACGGCGCAGACTCTATAATAGCCTCAAATATCCTGAAGAAGGCAGGGCTTCTTACGGTATCAATAAACGACAAGCCTGACGGCAACTTCCCTTCAAGGTCCCCCGAACCTAAGCCTGACAACATAACTGCATTAAGGGACTTAGTCAAAAGCAAAAAACTTGATTTCGGCGTCGCCTTCGACGGAGATGGAGACAGGGCGATGTTTGTCGATGATAATGGGGACGCGTTCTTCGGAGATATAACTCTTGCCATGATGATAAAAAACATGGTAAAAAAAGGGGAGAGCGTCGTGTTTGAGTTCAGTTCTACAAAGGCAGTGGAGGACATGATAAGGCTCAAGGGCGCGAAGGGCATAAGGGCAAAGACCGGCCGCGCATTCATGATAGACAAGATGGGGAAGAGCAAAGCAAGACTTGGTGGAGAGCACTCGACCCATTTCTACTTCAGCGACATATATGGTTTTGACGATGCACTGTTTGCAGTAATCAAAATGGCGCAGTTGGTATCCAAGAGCGGAAAGCGCATGTCGGAGCTGATGGCAGAGCTCCCGAAATATGAGCGGATAACTGACGAATTCGAGGTGGAGGACAGCAAAAAATTCAGAATTATAGCGAAAATGCTGGACAGTCTGAAGAGGACAAACGGAAGGCTTGTCACTGTAGAGGGAGTAAAGCTAATAACGGGCAGCGGATGGCTTATGGCAAGAGCTTCAAATACTACTCCAAAAATAAAGATAATTGCAGAATCGGAGGATAAGAGTAATCTGCAGAAAATGTACCGGCTTGCTGTATCGGAATTCGAGAAGGCGAAAAAGGCAGCATGATGCCATATCGATAGACGCGTGCCGTAGTAATCCTGCAGTCTTTAAATATGCGCTTTTGGATAAACATATAGTGTGATACATATGTCATCAGCCAAGCTAAAGCTTGTAAGGGACAATACAAAGGAACCCAAACCAGCAATATCAAACATTCTCCGCGAAGAGGTAGAACGGGCACTGGGCCAAGGTGAACCTGAACACTTCCCTCCAAAACCCAGTAAAGGACGCCGGCCTGCCAACATGCACGAGCGCATGCTGATGGATGAATTCGATTCTTTGAACAGAGAGCTCGATAGTATACAGAGAGTATAAGGGATATGCCTGAACTAAACCTGTTTTCCTGAGAGCGCAAGCGACGCAAGCATCGCCTCTATCTGGATACGGTCATTCGCCCCTTCTACTATCCTGAAGTTATATTCGCCTATTGCACTTATGAGCCTCAGCTTTGCGTTGTCGTCAAGTTCAAGGTTAAGCGCCTCCCTGTAACACTGTATGAGCACATCCTCCCCGCTCATGCCATATATGAGAAGCAGCTTGTCCAGCTCATTCCTCGCCTTTATGAAATCTCCCCTGAATGCAAAATCAAGCATTGATATTATCTCTTTTGGCCTTGCCCTTGAAGCTATGTCATACACTGCCTTTTCAGTTATCTTCTTCGTTGAAATTGCGGTGCTCTGCAATACGTTAGTAAGCTTCCTGAGATCGCCCTCACTTACATAGATAAGCGCTTTCTCAGCATCATCCGATACCTCTATATTCTCATTTTTCTTTATCCGCTCTATGTAACCAAGCATCTCTTCCTCCTTCAATGGCTTGAACCTGAGGACCACGCACCTGCTCTGTATAGGTTCTATTATCTTGCTCGCATAATTTGCGCCCAGTATGAACCTCGTAGTCGAGGAGTACTTCTCCATAGTCCTTCTAAGAGCATGCTGCGCTTCAGGAGTAAGGGAATCAGCCTCATCAAGGAAGATTATCTTTACCAGATCAGTTGAGAGTGGAAGCGTCTTTGCAAACTCCTTTACCCTGCCTCTTACTATCTCTATTCCTCTGGTATCGCTTGCGTTAAGCTCGAGGAACGCCTGATTTATGTTCTCCCCGTATAACTCCTTTGCCATCGCTATGGCAGATGTTGTCTTCCCTATGCCTGGAGAACCTGCGAATATCATGTTTGGGAAGTTCTTTGACTTGACGAAAGCTGACAATCTTTCAACTATCGCCTTCTGACCTATCACATCATCTAACTTTGAAGGCCTATACTTCTCCGTCCATGCATTGTCAAGTATCTCTGCCAAAAAATTCCCCTCTGAAAGCATATATGCTGCAGTTAAAACAGCAATACTTTACGCTTTAATCTTATTAAATGCTTATCGGAAATCCTCTTATCCTATGCCATGTTCAGATTCCAAAGATCATGTATATGACTCCTCCTGTAATCGCTATCATGCCGAGCGCTGCTGTAAGATAGACTATCTTTGACCTTCCCGCTATCTTTATCAAAAAGTCTATGAGGAAGATGCTTATGACTGCCGCTACGATTATTGCAATGAGCATTCCTGCCAAGCTTATATCAGAAAGTGCAGCCATGACATTTGCTTTAGATACAATCAATGTGAGTGCAAAGGCAGCTATTGAGGCAAAGATTCCTATAATAAAAGATAATCTGAAGGACTCGTCAGGTTCAACCTTCATCAGCAGCAATGTGCTTGTCGTTATTCCTGACCTGCTGACACCTGGAAGGGCAGCCAGTCCCTGCGTAATTCCTATCACTACATATTCTTTCAAACCCAAATCCTTGAATTTCCTGACGTTTACGCCCTCTCTTTGCTTGCTTCTGGAATGCCTTATAACAAGGGCATCGCCCATCAGTATAAGCCCTATGATTATCATAGGTATTCCTAACGATATTCCTGTTATCGAATCTGCAACCAGATAAATCGGCGCACCTATTATGCCTGTCGCTATCGTGGCGACCAGCACGTACATGAACATGCTCCTGCCTTCAGGGCTCTTGTCCTTCATGAACAGTACCTTTATCAGCGTCCAGACCTCTTTCCTGAAATAGATTATCGCTGCAATCACGGTTCCGATCTCCATGAACAGGCCAAAGGTGTATGCCTGTGAGAAATTCAGGTTTAGCAGGTACTGCGAAGCAATGAGCACCTGTGTCTTGCTGCTTATCGGAAGCCATTCGGACAGCGCCTGTACTATACCTAGTATCACCGATGAAATTACTTGAGAAACTGTGAACATAATTATCACTAAGGATTACTAAATAACCCAATATCTTCTCTAAGATTATGTTTTTATTACTATCTGAGGACACAGAAGAGCTGCTTTTCCAGAGCTTCTAGCTTCGACAGCATGGCCATGCTATCGGGGTTTTCTTTGAACCGCACGTACAAACCTCTCTACCAACTTATCCCTATTCTAATAATGAACAACATGTTTATTTGAAGCTTTTACAAGAAAAACGTAATAACTGCCAAATGAATGGTGCAGGGGGAGAGATTTGAACTCACGAAGGTGCTAGACCACAGGATCTTAAGTCCTGCTGTTTTGTCGTCATTTTTTAAAGCCATAGCTTTCACCAATTTTCAAACAAATTCCCTAAGCCTAAAGCCATTCATCTGAACCCAAATAATAACGTCTCGAAGCTATTTAAGCCACTAGCGTTCGAATTCACGAAAATTCGAACCTAAAAATTGTTCACATAAATTTTCTACGTTTAAAAACACAAACTTCTGTTTGTGTAAGAGCAAACCATTCTCCATTTGCGCGATATTTATCAAATCGATTATGCCAATAGCTCTCTATACCTGACGGGTCGTCTGTTTTAATTTCATGTATTAGTTTTTCTTTCTCGGGTAATTGTAGTTTAATTTCATACTCACGTCTACCTACAGAATTTGTACGGCCAATCTTATAGTATTTGCCAGATTTTATCAAATATACAATACCAACAGTTTCAATAGGTGCGTTGGAAACTTTCTCTTTTTCTTCACTGCTTTCGGGTATCTGAAATAACTTGATTACATCTTCAATTCCTCTCTGTTTGCAATATGCAACTACTTTTAATTTGAGAGTACGTTGATTACCTATTCGCTCAAAAACGCCCTCAGCTGGAAATGTTTTATCTTTGTTTCTCTTCAGTCTTCTATCTGCTCCAGAAGGAAAATATTCTAATTCACGAATTAATTCACATAGTTTTTCTAAAATAAAGTCTTCCGTGAATGCGCCAGTAAGTTTGTTTGGCGTAAAGCCTGCTTCCTTAAGTGCATCTCCCCATCGAGCCCAATACTTTCCAAACCAATCGTGATATCTTATACCAGTTTCCTTTTCAAACTTCCGATGACCTAACGGCTTTCCACCATTCTCTATTGCCGTTCTCTTTATCTCCTCGAGTATGTATTTTTTATCCATGCAATTCAACAACTACTTATCAAGCTCGTAATAAACTCCTCTAAACTTCCCTATCTTTCTTACCTTGCCTTGTTTTATCAATTCGTTCAAATCATTTATAGCTGTAGGCACAGACACGCTAAACATCTTTGCATATTCTTCACTCTTAACCATATGTTTTCCTTTTAGGTATTCTAGTGCTTGCTTTTGTCTTGGATTCTCATATTCTACAGCCTGCACTTTTTTTGTGCTTCTGTTATTGTATAGAACTACTCTAAATGTATTACCAAGAGAGTAGAATTCCGGATCAGGTAATCTATATTCCCTCATTGTTTTACGTATAAGTCTTACGCCCAACCCTAGTCCTTCGCCATATCCTAAATCATGTAAAAGTTGATAGCATATCGGGTTTCTATGTTGTGGTGTTTTATCGAAGTTCTTTATTGTTTGACCCTGTAATAGCCCTCCCGGATTTGTTACCTGTACCTTATCTTGAAATATCTCTACCAAGACTCCCTGTGTATTGAAATAATCCCTGTGCCCTAATGCGTTTGTTATAACTTCGCGTAGTGCATTTGGAGGGTATATGAAACTTTCTTCTCTCCTCGTACCTGATATAGTAAATTGTTTACCTATACTCTTTGTTATTTGGCTGAATGTCTGGTCAATAAGTTCCGGAATCGTACCTTGGATTCTACTATCAAGTTCTATTTTATCTAATTCCGGCTCAGTATTTGAATATTTTACAACTCTAACCTGAAGGTTTGGGAAAAACAGTTCCGGTTCATTTGCAAAAAACATGAGCGCCGTGTTCTTTATATAAAATTCTCCGTTATAATTTGCCATATGAAGTACGGCAAGTATATGCTTTAGCTTTTCTCCTTTTAGGTTCTCTTCAGGTATATTACGCCTTTTGAATAAATTTTCTAATTTTTTAGTATCTATTTGTTCTAATTTTGCTGTTGTTCTTTGTTCTTCACAATTTAATACTGCTCTATTTTTAAGAAAGTTTATAAGATCATCGCCGTCCAAGCATATGTTTGTAGTGCCTTGTCTAACAAAACACTGTCTCTCAAAAAAACATGCCCCTTGTGACAGAGAAAATTGGGTTATACTCAGTGCAATAAATGTTTTCCCGTCTTCTTTTATGAATTGTTGGTCTATATTTGGTTTAGGTTTACAACTTTCTATAATGTTATGTATATCTTGTGACGCCTTATCTGGATTCTGAACTCCTGTAAACTGTTTGTCTGGATTAATTCCTAAAACTATGACGCCTCCACTGGTATTCGCAAAAGCGCATATGGTTCTACCAACATTTTTACCTACACTGTTCTTAAATTCGAGAGTTGGCCCTTCCCAATCAGCTACCCACTTTTTAATATCTGAAAATGAAATTGCCATATTATCCCCTAGTTTATAATTACTTATAAACACTTATAATTACTTAAATACTTTAAGTATTTAAAGATTACGCTCTTACTGACTAACTTACTTTAAACTACTCCTAATTACTTAAAATTTGAACTAACAATAAGTTATTTCCTTGGGCCGCCCAGCTCTGATTTCGCAACGCAAATGACAGCCTCTTGAAGTCACATTGCCTAAAGGTGCCTTTATTTGCAGGGGGAGAGATTTGAACTCTCGCATCCACAAAGGAAACGGGTCCTAAGCCCGTCGCATTTGGCCAAACTCTGCCACCCCTGCAGGCATGTAATAAATAAATATGCGAGTATATATTAGTTGCCTATTCTTAGTTTATAAAATTAAGAAGAGAAGGGTCTATTATGCTGACAAGCAAATACCTCAGGGATAACATAAACGCGATACGGGAATCAATGGCTAGACGCAAGTCTAATTATCCCATAGACGAGATGCTGAAGCTGGATGAAAAACTGAGGAAGTCAAATGCTGAGATACAGCAGCTGCGAGCAGACAGGAATAAGTTCAGCCTTGAAGTAGCTGAAAAAAAGAAAAAGGGCAATCCTGTAGACACAGAGATAACTGCAAAAGTCTCCGAGATAAAGAAGAAACTGGATCAGCTGGAAAAGGAGCTTCCTGAAGATGAAAAAAGACTAACTGAATTGTTATGGAACATGCCGAACATACTGGACAAGAGCGTTCCTTACGGCATGGATGATTCTCAGAATATCGAGATTAGAAAATATGGGAAAGCGGTTGCAAAGACACTTCCCGGACATGAGGAACTCCTTACAAACCTCGGCATGCTGGATCTTGAAGCTGCGGCAAAGGTATCTGGCGCACGTTTCTACTACCTCAAAGGGGACATCGCACTTCTGGAACAGGCACTGATAAGGTTTGCCATAGATGAGCTTGTCGCAAAGGGCTATACTCTCATATCCCCTCCATTGATGATGCGGAAGGAGTATTACAAAGGAGCAACTGCCCTAGGAGATTTCGAGGAGCTGCTCTATAAAGTTACCGATCCGAAGGAAGCTGAGAACAAAAAGGAGTATGAAAAGACTGATGAAGACCTGTACATGATAGGCACCTCAGAACATACTCTAGCTGCAATGTATGCAGACCATATCCTCTCTGCAAAGGAGCTTCCGATGAGATTCATAGGTGTAAGTCCATGCTTCAGGAGAGAGGCAGGCTCCCATGGCAAGGATACAAAGGGCATATTCCGTGTCCATCAGTTCTACAAGGTAGAGCAGTTCATATTCGCAGAGCAGGAAAACTCGTATAAGCTGTTCGACGAGCTGATAGCAAACAGCGAAGAGATCTTCAAAAAACTCGGCATACCATACCGCATAGTCAACATATGTACTGGAGACATAGGTACAGTTGCTGCAAAGAAATATGACCTAGAAGCATTTATGCCCATTCAGAGCAAACACCGTGAGATGGTATCGTGCTCAAACTGCACAGACTGGCAATCCATAAGGCTTGACATAAGATACGATAAATCAGGGGAAAGGAGGTATGCGCATACCTTGAATTCAACTGCGATTGCAGTGGAGAGGGCGATAGTTGCCATAGTTGAGAATTATGCTGACAGTGATGGCACGATAAAGATTCCCGATGCGCTTGTAAAGTATATGGGCAAGGACAGAATAGCAAAGCAATAACGCCCGCTACGGTTTTTACAATGAAGAATGAATACAGTATCAACAAGGAGATAAGGAAGCTGAAAGGGGTGCGTGGTTACGGCACGGAGCTCATAAGCGTATACATCCCTGCTGGTTATCAGCTCTCTGACGAAACAGCGAAGCTCCGTGAAGAGTACAGCCAGTCATCCAATATAAAATCAAAATCAGTGCGCCTAAACGTGCAGAGTGCACTTGACAAGATAATACAATATCTTAAACTATTCAGGGAAACTCCCCAAAACGGCATAGCAATATTCGCAGGAAATGTTTCTGACAATCCTGGAAGGTCTGAAATAGGACTCTTCTCAATGGAGCCTCCTTCCCCACTTAAAGTAAACATATACAGATGCGATTCAACCTTCCTTCTGGAGCCTCTGGAGGCAATGATGTCAAACAAGGATGTCTATGTGCTTGTAGTGATGGACGGCAGGGAGGCGACCATAGCAAGCCTGAAGGGGCATCATATACAGGTGATTAAGAAACTTAACTCCATGGTGCATGCGAAGGTAAGGAAGGGCGGCCAGTCTGCAGCCAGGTACTCAAGAGGCATAGAAGAGAGCATAGGCGAGTATCATATGCGCGTTGCAGAGGTCATAAACAGCTACTGCGAACAGAATTCATTCAAACCTAAAGGGGTCATAATTGGCGGACCAGGTCCGACAAAGGAGGGTTTTGCAAAGGCTGACAAGCTTAACTATCAAATAAAGGTTCTAGGGGTCTACGATACTGGATATACTGATGAATTCGGATTGCATGAACTGGTTGAAAAGGCAAACGACCTGCTGAAGGAACAGGAGGCAGCTCAGGAAAGAACCATTATAGAGCGTTTCATAAAGGAGACAGCTGTCAACGGCCTTGCGGTGCATGGCTATGCAGCTACAAAAGAAGCTCTTGAGGCTGACCGGGTATCAAAGCTGATAATAAGCGAGTCACTTGAGATAACCAGAGTAACGTACAAATGCACCAGTGACGGGACTATGTTTGAGGCTGTGGAGCTTGGGAAGGAGCGCCAGCAGAAGCATAACTGCGGAAGCAAGCTGGAAATAGCAAAGGAAGAGGATGCGATAGAGGAGCTGATAGAGATGGCTGACCATACTGGAACCGATACTGTCTTCGTGTCCGAAGAGAGTTCCTACGGCAAGCAGTTCATGATGGGATTCGGCGGTATAGGGGCACTTTTGAGATACAAGTAAAGGATGTTATGCCACTATTCGTGGGTCATTGTCAGCCTTTTAAAGCTTGCTACAAACTATATACCACTTCAGTTTTGGTGAGTGATTGGGAAAAGCGGGAAACAGGAAGTTCAGTTTATACGATGTGGAACAGTTCATAAGGGAGGCTGGCGCGGAGCGCATTTCTGAGGATGCGGTTCTTAATCTTGAGATGGAGCTTGAGAGTTTCGCAGATTCAATAGCAGAGGAAGCGATAAAATACGCGGAGCATGCCGGAAGGAAGCTGATAAAAAGCGAGGACATACTGCTCGCGCTGTTTGATGACAAGGAATTGGATGATAGCATAAGCGATGGCATGGCCAGGCTGCACGGAGCTTCGCTTGATGAGAACATAGCCTCATACCAATTGTAACTATAAAGGAAAGCATAAAGGAAAACGATCAATCAGAGCAATCCTGATACCTTCATAGCAAAGCCTATTACTATGAATAGCACCTCAAGAGCCGTAAGGTAATAAGCCACATCCGTTTCTGTAGCCTTCTTGAGATTCATTACAACATGAGTAAGACTGTATATCTTCTTACCGTAAGGCGCTTTGAAGGTTCCGTCCTTTTGCCTGATTCCAAGATCTGTAACTTTGAATTTTCTCCTTGCATGCAGTACGAATTCCACTATCCATGGTATAAATATTATTATGCCAAAAGCCTCAGAATTGCCCATGACCATTATAGCTACCAGCGTTGCGCCTACGGCATAAGTGAAGCTGTCTCCAGGAACCACCTTTGCCTTATACAGATTGAACGGAAGCATTGCAAGCAGCGCGGCACTGAGAAGCGCAGAAAGGAATGCTCCTGTATATGTTCCGAACAGTATGTTATATGCAAGAAGTCCAAGCGCAGCTGCAAGCGCCATCAACGGCTGCAATCCGTCAAAGCCGCCAAGAAGATTCACCGAATTTGATACGAATATGACTGCAAGCGGCAGTATTATCAACGGATAAATAAGTCCTAAGCTAACTGTTCCTATGAAAGGCAGCTCTACCATATGGACGCCTGCATTTATTGCCATCAACGGAAGCGCTCCGAGGATTGTAAGTATGGGTTTCTGCCACTGCTTCAATCCCTGCCTTATGTCCATCATGCCTGTGCTCTTAACCCGCTCCTGCTTCACGTTTATATCATCCAAGAAGCCTACCAGCGTTATCAACAGTATTGAGAGTGCTACTGCAAGGAGCACGGATACGTCTATCACAGGGGTATAGATGAAAGAGCCTCCAAAAGTATATGCTAATATGCCTATCACAATCCCAAAGGCGAAGCCAAGTCCTGCACTGCTCGGCAGCTTCACTACCTTGGCTTTGTTCCTGTCTTCTGCAACTATCCCTGCACCATAAAGGTAGCTCATGAGGAAACTTATGCCTATGTATGCGGCAGCAAAAGCCAGTATCCCAGGTATGATTATCGTCTGGAAAGTGTGATACATCCAAACAGCTAGAATAGTATAATAAATTATCTTAATTAAGGTATCTCTGTGTCAGGTCTGCTCTTGGAATTATTCGAAGTGCTTGCAGCTCTCGCAGCCATCATGCTGATAAGCATAGATGCTGCAAGGCCATTCAGGAAGAGAGAAGAGTTGCTGAAAGGCAATTACCATCCAAAGACTCTAGTCATAGTCCCGTGCAAGGGTATGGACATAAGCCTGCGTCAAAACCTGATTGCGCTCAAAAGGCAGAAGTACAAGAGTTACAGAGTAATCGCTGTTGTAGATTCAGAGGAGGATCAGGCACTCTCGGAAATAAGGAAAGCCGGAATAAATCACATGGTATCCGATGTGTCTTCAGGCAGGGCGAGCGGAAAGGTAAAGGCAATTGCAGCAGCGTTGCAGAGGTTCAGGGATTATGACGTGTATGTGATTGCAGATTCAGATATTTCCGTGCATAATGCATGGCTCAGCAGCATAATCGCTCCTCTTGCAGACAAGCGCATCGGGATATCTACTACATATCCACGCTTCCATCCGATGGGCGGCTTCTGGCCAAAGGTAAAGATGGTGTGGAATTTTGTAGGGGAGAATCTCCTTGAGAATAAAAAAAGTAGGTTTGCATGGGGCGGCACGATGGCATTCAGAAAAAGCCTGCTGCAAGGGAAGAGTATGAGCTATTTCAAGACTTCAAGATACTCTATTTCTGATGATATAACATTGACAAAGATATGTAAAGGGAAGGGGCTTGGCATAGCCTACGTCAAGGAAGCCCAGCCGATTGTAAAGACAAAGGATGACCTTTCGCAGTTCATGGAGTGGGCAAACAGGCAGACTGCGCTTACTCTATTGGGTTACAGGGAGAACTTTAGAAGAGGGCTATTCTTCTACTGCTCCGAGATATTTGTTCTGATATCTGCCATTTATCTGTCTGTATCTGTCTCTCCTCTATTCCTGCTTATGTTTGCGCATCTTGTTTTAAGTTGGAAACGTGCATATGCAAGGTCCAGAAGCCCTGATCCTGCAATTGCGATAATAGTAATACTGATCCCATTCATATATGCGTATAATCTTATGTCAGCGCGGATGATGAAGAGCATAACGTGGCGCGGCTCAACCTATGCATTATACAAATGACTCCTGCTTGTGCTGAAAGTACTTGCAGTTCTCAACTCAGTCCTACAAGTGCAGTCCCTATGGCTATTACCAGTACGCCGATCCATCTTGCGATTCCTACAGGTTCCGCAAGAACAAAGTATGCAAGAAGCTCTGCAACTATGTAACTTATCCCTCCAAAGCCGTAAGCCCAGCTTAGATGCGTACGGGCAAGCGTATAGAAGTATATGGCAGTTGAGGCTACATAAACGAGTACACCTACTGCAATCACAAGCACTTCGAGATACAGTCCGCTCTGCAGCAGCCCCTCCTTGAACAGGAACTGTCCTATTCCTCCCAGAGATGTACTGAACACGAGGAGAATTATGTAAAAAACCTTGCTATCCTTTTGCATAAGAACATCTATGTCAGTGCTATAATCATTATGCCAATTATTATCAGGGCTAAGCCTGCAATCCTCTTGACACCAAGCTTCTCCTTGAATTTAACCATGCCTATCAGCGCAACAAAGACAAAGATTATTGAGAATACTGGATAGACAAAGGAGAGCTCCCCGGACCTGAGCGCATATAGATAAAATCCCAATCCTATGAAGTAGACTATTATCCCTGTTATTATGCCTCTGTTCCTGAATAAGGCAAACATTTCTTTCATGTTAAAGCCGAATTTAGGCAATGCATCCTTAAAGAAATACTGCGCAATCGCCGCAAAGAAAGCAGCTATGAATGTTATTGTTACGAGCAGTAATGTGTCCATCTTGATACCTGCGTCAATACTCTTTCAAAGCATAACTTATTATAATCTTTAATAATATCTTCAGATTGATAGATATATGCAGGCTTACGTAAATGATGAGAAGAAGCTCATGTCCGTAGCGCTGATAGTGACTATTCTGGGAGTAATAGCAATACTCTCTTCCCCGTTTATATTCAACGAAATCCTTGTGTTCTACGCATGCGTTGTACTTACCATAATTGCAGGCCTTTATCTTTCAAGAAACCTTGCATATGCAGGGCAGGATAAGGCCTCTCCAGTTGAAAACAGAAAGCAAAGGAAGCCAAGACGCAGGAAAAAGGGATAAAAAATAGGGGCGGTAGAATAAACAAACTGATAATAGCAGAAAAGCCAAGTGTAGCGATAAGGATAGCTTACTCTTTGGCAGATGACGGCAAGCCATTATCATATGTAACTAATGGCGTAAGGTATTATGAGATTAAGAAGGCAGGAGACACGCTCTACATAGTTGCTGCCGCAGGCCACCTATTCACTATCCGGCAGCACGGCGAATCAGATGTCCCGGTCTTTGACGTAGAATGGGTAGAGTCATACAAGGTAAATAAGTCAGCATACTTCACCAAGAAATACATAGACACGATATATGCTGTGGGCAAGAAATGCTCCTTTTACATAAATGCATGCGACTATGACATAGAAGGCACTGTAATAGGGAGCAACCTGATAAAATACGTTGTCAATTCAAATGTCAATTCAGAACTGCCAAGAGCAAACGTAAAAAGGATGAAGTTCTCCACAACAACAAAGCCGGACCTTGTCAAATCATTTGAGGAGATATCTGATTTTGATTTCGAGAACTTTTATGCAGGAGAGACGCGCCACAAGCTTGACTGGATGTGGGGAATAAACCTCTCAAGGTCTCTGATGCGCGCAATCTCAACTCACGGAGTGAAGAAAATACTGAGCATAGGTAGGGTGCAGGGACCTGCACTCGGTCTTCTTGCAGAAAGGGAGATTGCGATAAAGAACTTTACGCCGAAGGATTATTGGAAGATATTTGCCTTTGCAAATAATACTGAATTTGAATCGACAAAGGGCTCGATATTTGATGAAAAGGTAGCAAAGGCGATACTCCATGATGCAGGGAAGGAGGCAAAGGTTGAATCTGTAGAAAAGAAGGTGAAGGAGCACTGGCCCTTCCCGCCATTCGACCTCACATCACTGCAGCTTGAGGCCAGCCGCGTATTCAAGATGGACCCGTCAAGGACTCTTGCTGTCGCACAGACGTTATACGAGCGCTCGTACATCTCATATCCAAGAACAAGTTCGCAGAAGCTTCCCTTTACATTGAACTTCCGAAACATACTGAACATGCTCTCGAAGATAGATGCTTACAAGGAAATCGCACTAACACTGATAAAGGGAAACAGATTCAAGCCCATAGAAGGGAAGAAGAGCGACGAAACTCACCCTGCAATATATCCAACCGGAGAAGAGCCGAAGAAGCTCACTGCTGAGGAGCAGAGAGTGTATGATCTGATAACAAGGAGGTTCCTTGCATGCTTTGAAGAGAGCGCATCGACGGAGAACAGCGAGGTCATTATAAGCATAGGGAATGAGAGGTATACGGCATCAGGCGCAAGGCTGCTAAAGAAAGGATGGCTGGAAACCTACAAGTATTATGCTTCTAGGACAAAGGAGCTTCCTGAATTTGCAAAAGATGATATATATCCTGTAGAGAAGATCGAATCCAGAGCATTGAAGACAGAGCCACCAAGAAGATACAACAAGGCAAGCCTGATCTCGACTTTAGAAGAGAAGGACCTCGGCACAAAGGCGACAAGAGCCGAGATAATAGACACGTTATTCAGAAGGGAGTACATAAGGAACTCGCAGATAGAGGTTACTGGATTCGGAATGAGCATATATGATGCTCTGCATTCATACTGTCCAGACATACTGGATGAGCAATTGACAAGGAAGTTGGAAGATGACATGGAGAGCATATCGAAAGGAACGCTCTCAAGCGATGATGTCATAAGAGAGGGCAAGGCTATAATAACGAGGATAACGCACATATTCAAGGAGAAGCAGTCAGACATAGGGAAGAGGCTTTCACAAGGGCTTGAAAAGAGCGAGATGGAAGCCAGTATAGGGAAGTGCAAGTGCGGAGGCAGCCTCATAGTAAGAAGGTCAGGAGCAGGTAAATCATTCGTTCAGTGCAACAACTGCCAGTTGTCATATCCGCTGCCGCAATACTCATTTGTAAAGCCAACAGGAAAGAACTGCGAGTTCTGCGGCACGCCAATAGTAAAGGTATTCAGGAGAGGAAAGCGCGTCTTCCAGATGTGCATCGATCCGAATTGCGAATCCAAGAAGGATTGGGGCAAACCAAAGACAGCTGCACAGATTAAGCAGGAAGGCAAAACGGTTGAAAAGCAGGAGCCAGGTGCTTCCAAGAAGCCTGCAGCGAAAGCTGCAAAGAAGCTTGTCAGAAAGCAGCCTGTGAAAAGGAAGGCAAGAGCAAAGAAGGTAGAAAAACCAGAGGAGTAACATGTTCATTTATCCAAAAATATACAGGAAACTGAGGCGCGGACCGCAGGTGATGCTTCCTAAAGACATCGGCATAATAATGGCATACTCGGGGATAAGCAAGAACAGCGTATGCATGGATGCAGGTACGGGCAGCGGCTGGCTTGCAGTCTCGCTTGCAAGAGTCTGCAGCAAGGTATACAGCTATGATATAAGAAAGGAGTTCATAGCGATAGCTGAGAGGAATGCAAGCACGCTTGGGCTTGAAAACATAGAGTTCAGGAATGAAGACGTCTTCAAGAAGATACATGAGCGAGACCTTAACTTAATCGTGCTTGACCTGCCCTCTTCAGAGAAGGCTCTCTCGAATGCAAAGAAGGCTCTTGCAGAAGGAGGAACGGTAGTGGGTTATCTCCCGCATATGGAGCAGGTTCAGAGATATGCTGCAAAGCTTGACAAATTGAAATTTTCCGATGTGCATACTGTAGAGGTAATAGTAAGGGACATGCTTGTAAGGAAGGAAGGCATGCGCCCTTCAACAAAAGGGCTGTGGCATACTGCCTATCTTGTCTTTGCAAGGAAGCCCGAAGCAAATAAAACTCAGATACCAAGCGCGCATAAACTTATTTAATGCTTGCACAGCATATTTTTGTGTAATATTACATTACTTTTCAAAGTACATAGCATAAAGGAGTAATATATGGATGTTAAAGAGTTTCTAGAATCTAAGAGGGGGCAGTTTCTACTCCTCCTTGTTGCAACTGCGGTAATCATATATATTACTGTAATATACAGGACGACAATGCTCAGCTATGCAGGCTTCTATGAGCCTGACGGCTTCTATCATTTCTCTGTAATAAGAGCAGCAGTAAACAATAACTTCATAGTTCCTCATATTTTACACATATCTGGATATCCAGCCCCAACTACTGTACTAGAACCAGAAGGGCTTTACTGGGTAACCCTTTTACCATATCTACTGCTGCAATTCTTCGGAATAAGTTATTATGATGTGATGAGGTTAGTTCCTGTACTCTTTGGCATATTTGATGTGTTAGGAGCATACCTGCTTTCAAGAATGATAACAAAGGACAAGCTATTCGGCATACTATCAATGCTTTTCGTTGCACTTAGCATGGGAGATGCTGCAAGGACAAGCGCACTTATATACAGAGGAGATGGTTTTGTCACCATATTCCTGATTCTGGCACTTGTATTCGCAGCAATGATCCTCAAGGAACCAGCAGAGGAAAAGCACCAGCATAAAATATCAAGCATGCAGTTCGACAAGAAGAAGGTGGCATATGCTATTCTTTCAGCAGTATTTCTAAGCCTGTGTAACTATGTCTGGAACGGCGCTCCTTTTGCAACAGCAGTGTACATGGTAATGATCATTATTACAATATCTGCAGCTTTCATATTCCAGAAGAAGGACCTACTTGAAAACTCCAAGTATCTTGTAGCTGCATTTGTATTATGGTACGTAATTGTAAACCTGTATGTGTTTATTGGCGTATTTGTACGCCAGACCTTTACGGGACTAAACACCATCTCTTTATTAGCGCTTATGATTATAGCATGGCTTTTGGCTAAATATCTTACAGAGAATGCAAATAAATTCCACTCGCTAATGACTCTCCCAATCTCCAGGGCTGCAATCACGCTAATCGTGATCGTTGCCGCATTTGCAATAATATACCTTGTTGATAACCAGTTCATATATGAAATATTCATCGGAAACGGCTTCATAATAACCTCCAACTTTGCAGCAACAATACAAGAGCTGCAACCGCCGACGCAAGCATTCCTTTACGCAAGCTTTGGTAATACTCTATTCCTAAATCCCATGTCTATTGTAATGTACATCGGAGCTGGACTGACAGCTGCATCTGATGCGCGCATATGGATAGCAATGATGCTGCTCATGCTGCCCTACCTATTCATGCAGGTCTTTGATTCCGGAGGCTTCATGAAAGGAAAAGCAAAGGCAGTGTTTGGGATAAATCCAGGAATGATCATACTTATGGCATATTTCGCAGTTACGGCATATCTGCAGGTGCATGCAATAAGATTCAACTCGCTGGTATCAATTCCGCTTGCGATCTTCAGCGCATATACTATATACTGGTTCCTGTCTTTCACAAAAGGCGCATCGAAGGCACAGCTCAAGTACACTGCGATAACAATAGAAATAATGCTGATAGTTGCATTTATACTGTCAATAATCTCATCTGTTGCAATGTATCCGTTCTTCAGTACATTCGGCTACTACGAGACGGTGGCGCTGTTCTGCATACTTGGCATAGCATATCCTATTGCAATCTACTTTGCATCAACCTCGAATCATGAAGGACACACGAAGCATGACAAGCATGAAAAGCACGACAAGCACATGCTATACATGACGCTAATAATGGAAGGGATACTGATAATAGCATTCATAACTGTGCTTATGGCTGCTGACGGCGTATATGCCAACAGCCTCTCTCAGGCAGACAACGTAAATCCACAGTTCCTTAATGCAATGACGTGGTTCAAGAACAACTCCCCTGCAAACAGCGTTGCCCTAACACTATGGCCAGATGGGAGCGTAGTTGAGGGTTGGGCAAACAGGACAAGCGTGACGGACAGCGTAGGTTCGCAGAACGGAAGCAAGGCGGATCCGTTTGCAGCATGGCTCTTCAATTCAAGTTCAGATCCGCAGTTCCTCTCAAGCAGCATAAATGGGAAGCCTAATTACCTTATTGCAAGATACACCTGGATGGTAGAAACACAGGGGATATACACCGAATCAAACCTTACGCTTAATTCCTCATTATATGGATCTGTGCTTCTTGACCAGTTCGGAGAGAATTTCAATTCCACTACAGAGCTTATCCAATTGACAAACCCGCAAGGAATACACGTCAGCGTATATATACCAAGGAATAATTCTTTATCTGCACTGAAGGCATATGTGCTATACAACACATTGAGTACAGGCCAACAGGCTATCTCTCCATTCTCCACAGTGGTCTTTTATAATCAAAACAATGCAAACTTCAGCGCAGTAAACCCTACCTACTATAACAGGACAAGCGGCAACATACTGGTAATGATGTATTCGACTGTGCCAAGGCAGGGCTATCCGGTAAACATAACTGGCGCATACATACTGAGCAGCTACCTTGCAGACACAAACCTTGCAAAGTTCCTGTTCTTATGCTCAAGTTCATCATGTCCATGGGACAGCAAGAATGCATCATTGCAATTGGTATATGCAAACCCTGATACGAAGATCTTTAAGATACTATACAATACGACAAGTTCGGCGAGCAACACCACAACCAATATACCAATAACTCATAATTCAGTCAATAGCACTACTTCGGTTGCAACAACAAACAGCGTGGCAAGCAAAACAACAAACAGCATAATAACTACAAACACGCTGAATGCATCTACAGGCAAAACAACAAACAGCACTGCTTCACACTAACAAAAAGACGAAGTAAAAGAAAAAGAGAAAAAGAAAAATAAAATAAAGCAAATCCTGCTTTTATCTCGTGAAGATGCTGCCTATTATGGCTATCACGAATCCAACTATTGCAGCCCAGAAATAGCCTGATGAGCCGAATGTCAGAGCTATAAGACATATTCCTGCAACAGCTGCAAGCTGAGTTCCTCCATACCTATACGCTCCTCCAGGTGCAGCTAGGTTCGCTACGCTAACAAAGAAGAGAGCTATGGCTGCTATTACTCCAAGAGAAAAGAATACCGGGAGCCAAAGGCCACCGCCAAGTGCATTCCACGATGGAACGCTGTACTGCGTACCTACTCCTCCCCAAAAGATCAACCCAAGGAAGATCAGACTACCTATGAATTGCAGGGCATGTGCTGCTGTATTTCCAGATCCAGATATGCCTGGTGCACTTCTTGCACTTTTCGCACTTCTTGCCATTTTATCAACATTGTATAATAGAAAGAAAACATCCTTTTAAATAGGACGTATGCCTGCGGTCTCTGTTTAGGCAACCAATGAGATGGCTTGCTGGAAAGAAACAGCAGATAGTACACATGCCAGCAGTAGAACACTATTATTATAAATCTCTCCAGCGTCTAATAATGAGGTTGCGTTGATAAAATGTTTAAGGGGAAATTGTTCTTCCTTGTAATTCTTCTATTTTCTACATATTCGTTAATTGCGCATGCCACATATGCTGCCAGTATTTCAAGTCTTACTGGTCAGGCAGCTGTGCAGTTTTGCAGTTCATTAGGAATCCCAAACGCGCACATAACTCCTACAAGTACTGGGGCACAGGTTACAGTAACTTACACTTGCCCTTTTGCCACTCTCTACAACCCAATAACTGCTGGAGTAGGTGCCAACACCCATGTGCCATTGCCATATGCTGGAAATCCGTATGTCTCTCCAGCTGCGCAAGTGGTTTCATATAATCAGAAGAATGCAGCGTATATGGAAACATGCCCAAAATCTCCTCCAGTAAATCCTACTGATAATATATATTTTGTAACAGGTGCAGAGCCGTTCATAGCAGGAGATGGCTGTCAAATAGCTTCGGCAGGTGTAAAATCAGTTTTCCTACTGTCCGATCTTGTATACACACAGCACTATTCATTTTCACTGTTTGATCTTGCACATGGCTATTCAAATGTGTCTGCAGAGAATACTGCCTACATGGTTCTCAAGGACGTTGCATATTCTCCACAGCTTGAATCCGGGGCGATATCAACCGCATACAATTCAAATTCCAACATATTCTCAGGAGTGTCTCCACAGTCTCAGCACGGTTTGTGGTCATGGTTCGCAGAATATGCCAACTTTGCAGGCGCTCCTGCTGTAACAAAAACAACCTCTGTCCTAGCAGGATTGCCTATACCAAGCTTCTTCGGTCTAAGCGTACCAGCAGGATACCTGCCATATGTCGCTCCTGGGATAGGGTATACGCCTCCGTTTGAGATATATCCAGTAGCATGCATATATACATACAAATACACTATATCGACAACACTACAGAGCATCCAGAACGCTGAGATTCCTTATGTCTATCAAACTTCCTCTCCAAATGGCAATAATCCTGGAACAAATGCAACATTCAACACAAACTTCCTACCCTACATACTATATAATTTTGAGGTGCAGAATCCATCTCTCGGAAACAACTTATATACACTTGATCAATTGTCATATGCTGCATACAGCCCTTACAACTACAACAACCCTACTACTAGTGAGATTCCTATAAATATAAGCACACCTCAGTTATTCTTTGCCTCGTACAATACAAATACATATCAGCAAAACTGCAATTCAGGCAATACGGGACTCTTCGGTTCTATAGGGTGTTTCTTTGACAGGCAGTTCGGCAGCAGCGTAAATAGTAAAACCATTCTTATTCCATATGCAATGCCAAACATGATTGTGAATACTATGCAGAGCGAGCCTATAGCTTATCCTGCCATAGGGCAACCGAACATGTATGGCTACGGCGCAACGCAGCAGCAGCTTGCAACTGCAGGCTCAGGTACTGCCAACGCGATGATCTCGCTAAAGGATCCCCTTTCAATAGCTACAATTCCGAATGATTATGTATTCGTGCTTGCAAACACGATAAATCCTGCTCAATACAAATCTTCAACAGCAGCTTCTACAGGCGTATGCACGATAACGCAGCCTTCCTCAACAAGCAACCTGAATAACTTCATACAATCAACACTGTCAAATCTTGGTGTTCCCGCCACGACTAATAACGAGGCCTTCCTTGCGGCAGTAGCACAATCATATAGCAACGGTGCAGATTTTATCTACAATAATCCGCTTGGCATAACTCCTATCCAGGCCAGCGGATCGAGTCAAGGGCTTAATGTAAATATACAGATGCCTACATCTCCATGTACTGCATCAGATGGCACTCCAGAATATTCTTCACCTAGCCAAGGTGCCACGGCAACTGCAGCTGCGTTCAAACAGACAGTATCTGGTAACGGCGTAACATTGTCAACGTATAACGCAATAATGTATGGGCTGATGAACAATGAGCCGATGAGCTATTATACTACAAACGCACAGGTTTCATCGGAGCTTGCTGAGTTCCCCCTCATACAGGCTATCTCATCAAGCGCTCTCCTTTCATCATCTACAATATCAGGCACTATAAGCGATGAAATATCTGCAAAGGGCAGTGATTCGGCTGCTGCGTCTGCATTTGTCTCATGGGCGCAGGGAATAACTGTAACATCACAGACACCTGCACAGCCAATAACCAGCTATGCTGGCGCGACAAATAGCATATATGTAATGCGCGTGATGAGCCAGGGCTACTATAACAATTCCGTGCTTCCTCCAGGCGCAATACCAAACATAGAAAATACATTAACTACAAAAGACACAGCAGCATTTTCTTCTACACAGCCAGCATCAAGCGTATGTGCCGGATCAGTTACATGCCAAGATGTATGGACTTCAGATTGGGCGAATTACTGGACTAGCCTGATAAAAATACAGAGCGCAAACACCTATGTGATAAACCAGATACCAATATCACAGTCTCTTGTATCTGCATCTGTAAATGGTAATGCAAACACCAAAGTATGCTATGTTAACAATATCGGGACCTACGTATGCCAGACATCTGCACAGTACAACGCATACTTGCATTCAGGATCAGTGCAGGCACAGTCATGCACAATAAACAATTATAATGGGCGTTATGGGAACTTCTGCATAAACCCACAGCAAATATCATCAACATCCTTCACTCCTATGAACATATCTGCAGACGCAGTCGGTGACATTTTTATCAGTGGCACAATGTCAATATCAGGAACAATATCACCATGGGTAATAAAGATAAATGATGCTGCGGGGAAATACACAGTTACTGGACAAATGCTTACTATACCGAGCAGCAGCTGCAATACTGGCACGAACAGCAACTGCGGCAGCCAGGCACCACAAGATAATTCAGGCAATCCATTACAACCTACAGAAATAGCAGCATCTCCAGATGGTAAACTGATCTTTGTGACAAGCCAGCAAAGCAGCAAGATATATGTCTACTCTGGAGAGACGCTGAAGTATCTGAGTACATATAATTTGGTGTATTCCTCTGACGTTGCTCCTCTTGGAATAACTTATCAAGGCACGCTTAACCAACTATCTACAGTGTCAGGAACTACTGCTACAAATCCAACTCCATCTGTAAACATAACTGATTTTATAGCAAATGGCGGTTTCTACGGTCTTAACGCGACAAACAACAACGGAGTTGCAACTATAATTAACAAATTCAAGAACGCAGGCATAACTCAGCTTGATGAAGCCTCATACCACCATCCAGTGGCGATACAGGAAGTGAACGGCTACTTATACGTGCTTGACAACTGGTACGGTGGGCTTGGAACAACCTGCAATTTCCACATAAACATATTGATTAAAAAATGGTGCTGGACCTCAACAAGCACTGCCAATTTCGACACGCTCATGCTAAGGGTGATAAACTCTACTGGTCAGGATGTGCCGATAAATCCGACAAAGTACAATGATATATGGTTCCAGACCGGAACCACTAACGGGAATGCAAACTATCAGCGTTATACTGGATACCAAAGTCCAGGAGCATATCCTCCGTTCGGATGGATGATATCAGGCAGCCTATCTGACGGTACATCGTCAGGAGTGGTAAACCTGTGCGGACTGGACTCATGGTCCAATCCTTGTACAGCGCCTCCAAGTTCATATTCAAAGAGCAGCAACTACTGGCCCGTCGGCCCAGCGCTCAGCGGCCTTGACTGCAGTTCAAGCATATTAGTACTGTTGACAAGTGGCACATACGGTTGCGCATTCCTGCCATTGTCAGGAATAGGATTTTCAGTAAGCTTCAACAACACTATAGGAATACTCTTCCCGTCCCCGCAAAATATAAATGCAGGTTCAGGCAGTACTGCGAACCAATATGCTGAAATGCTGTTTACCAGATTCAACCTTGAGAATTACACGCAATTCCTGAGCCTAAAAGGGCCTCCGATACTTGCGCAATCGGTATGCTACATGGACGCAAATGGCAACAGCGCACTATCGCTTCCTTCCGGAGCAAGCAATCCTAACCTTTGCATAAAGGACAACAACGTAAACTCTTTCGAAAGCCCTATACTTCTGCTTTCAAGTCCGTTCAGCTACACCGAAAACATAGGCTCGCTCAAGACACTTACATACAGTGAATATCTCTATTCGACATTCTCCGGAGCAAACAGCATAACAAACTCGCCTACAACAAACTACAGCACAACAGAGAACGCGTACAACGCACTGTTTGGAAATTCTACATTCATAAATTCAGCTGAGACTGTCGGCAACACTAAAAACAACGTAACTCCTGGACAGGTTGCATCCGCGGAGCAAACAAAGCTAACTAGTTTGCTTTCAGGATACTCTGTGGTGCCTTATGAAGAGACCTTCCAGACAGAGCAGCAGATACAGCAACAAACCTTCAAGCTGCTTCCTACTGCGACTGTCTACTGGTGCTTTACAAAACCGCAAACGCCTCCGCCATTTGATATAAGCAGGACGTGGGATACTCTCACCACGCTCTTCTCAACAGGAGTCAGCAAAACCTATACCTCGCCTTCGCTTTCAGCGCCTATAGAAGGCGGTCCTTCGTATGCTAAATACATATTCAACGATACGTTCTATCAGCAGATGCTCAACGCAACCATAGTACCGAAAGATCTGCTGTTTAACCTGTTCACGAACAGGATATTTGGTACAGTATATGCAAACTACTCGGTAGGATACCAGACAAACACGCAGTTTACCGCAAATGCCATACGTACCATAGCATATGCTATAGAAAATAACAGACAAGGAGTCGGCAATCCTAGTTCCATTCTTGGTTATCCATATTACGAGTCAATACATCCTGTAACAAGTCCAGTAAGCGTAGGCGGCACTTCACTACTTCCATGTGTTGGAGCAGTATGCATGACACAGACGTCACTGCTTTCGGCACTGTCAACTGCTCTTTCAGTTTCAGGGAAGACAGTTCCAAATACCTTTACGTATGCGCATGCGCAGACCTTCCCCAACGCAGTAACACTGTTCAATTTCTATCAAGACATGATATATGCAAATGACACCTTCCTTAACTTTACAGGAAACGGTATCGGCACACCCGGGCTTCTTGGCGACCCGTACGGTTACCACAGAATAGTCTTCGTGTTCAATGACAGGTTCAACAACAATATCTACCTTCCTATAGACGCTGACATTGCAAACGCAACGCAGCTCGGCGTCACTGTTACACCATCGGTCAGTGGGAGCAATTCAAACCAGACAGCTCTTACTATAAGCGGGAACCTAAATTATACTCCTGTCTTCGGTACGCAGAAGGTTCCAATGAGCGGTGGAATAGTCTATCTATACTACGATGCAAACCTAGGATTCAAGGATTACAGTCCATATTCTGATCCTGCAAACGTTCAGTTATGCGCCTTCGGCTTTGGAGCAAATGTGCCAAGCGACTGCCAGCTTGCAATACCTGGTTGGCTATATGGAGGAACAACGCTAAATACCAATGCAAACCTGCCTACATACCACGCATCTACAGGATCGTCTGGATCATGCATCGCCCCTCCAAACAGTCTCCTTCAGCCTAATGTATACAACTGCAATATATATGGCACAGACGGAAAGAACAAGATATCTGATTCATGCTCTATAAATTCAGGGGGCAACTCTCAATGGTGCGAACCGATATTTGCAAACGGAACAGGCATGTGTACTTCCCAGCTAGGGCTCATAGGTT
>DAHUYR010000025.1 GCA_027315135.1 Microcaldota archaeon | reverse complement strand
ATTGGATTCTTTTCGCCTTTAGGCGTTGCATCTGGATGCTCTTTGTAAAATCTAATCTTTGCCTCTCTGATCTTCCGGCGTGTCTCCTCAGAATGTCTATATCCCGCTCTAGAAAGTATGAATTTTTGTATCGCTTCAGGGCTCCTAGGCTTTCCGAACATTGGGTTATTAACTCCTTTTTTAGCATCACTCTGTTTTTTTAAGGTTTCCTCAGTTGGATGGTAACCTCTCCTAGATTCTACTCTTTTCCCTATCCATTCTTTGGATTGCTTTGCCAAATTATCACTATAAGTATCCCAATGCCCTTAATTTTTCCATGACGTATGCCTTTTCTTTGTCCTGGTCTCGTCCGGCACGCTCTTCCGTCTCCGTCACTTCAAGCTCTTTTATTATCTGATCTACGTTCTTTGCCCCAGACTTTATAGGAGTTGTACAGTGAGTGCAGCCAAGGCTTCTATACCTGTATCCGTTTCTTGAAAAGTACAATGGATTCATAGGGACCTTTTCCTTCTTTATGTAGTTCCATATATCCACTTCATTCCAGTCCAGAAGAGGATGAACTCTGATATGTCCATCTGAATCGTCATTCGATGAGTAGTTGTCCCACAATTCTGCTGTTTGGTTCTTGTAGTTCCACTTGAAGGCCTTGTTTCTTGGGCTAAACACCCTTTCCTTTGCCCTTATTCCATGTTCGTCCCTTCTTATCGATACTATGAGCGCATCAAATCCGTGCTCTTTCAGTATCTTCTTCAGTGCAACAGTCTTGTTGGCACCGCAGCATGCATACCCTGACATCTCAGGCTTTATGGTGCTGTTTTCAACTATAAGGTCCAGCTTCCACTTCTTCGCAAGGCTCTCCCTGAATTCATAGGTCTCTGGAAAATCAATACCGTTGTCAATGTGTATGACCGGGAACGGGATCTTTCCATGGAATGCCTTTCTTGCTATTGCAAGCATAGTTGTGCTATCCTTTCCCATGCTCCACAAAGCAGCTACGTTCTTGAAGTTTGACTCTGCCTCGCGCATTATGTATATGCTCCTCTCTTCCAAAGATTTTATGTCTTGTTTTATCATAATATCGCCATTACTTGTTGTTTATCTGCAGTCCCTTCAGGTAGATGGTTGCACCCCTCAATTCCTTTCCATTCTTCATGAACAGGGGAACCTTCGTTATAAACTTCACCTTTTTATCGTACAGCTCTACATATGATTTTTTCAGATCCTGCGTGTTCTTCAGCTTGCCCTTCCCATATACTGTCTTGTAGTAGGTTATGCCTGCCTTCTTTAATGAATTTGATAATAGCTTCCAGTTCTTCTCTTCCGGATTCTCCCACAGCTTATCACTTACATCTTGTATTGCATTCTTCATAGGATCACATCACATATCCAAGTGCCTTCAGTTTCTCTATCACGGCGTTGTTCTTCTTTGCCTGCGAATTGCCGCTCTCCATCTCCACTATCGTTTCCCTCAGTATATAGGTTACGCAGTCTGAGACTGAAGAGAATCCTGTCTCCTTTATCTTACCCCTAAGCTTGTTGAACAACGGTGTAGGAATCGTTATTGTAGTGTACTTTCTCTTTGCACCTGAATCTTTAGCCATTCTATCACATATATTGTAATGTTATAACATTATAATACATTAGATATAAAAAGCTTGCTCTCATGCTGTTTGCTAAAACAGCATAGATTTATAAGTTTATAGATTTATAAATATCTGGTAATATGGTAAAGACAATAGCGGTTTCCAACGACACATATGAGGAATTGCTGAAGCTAAAGGAAGAATTTGATACCAGAAACATGGATGATGCGCTGGATAAGCTGATTGTCAATTATAAGAAGCTGCTCAAAAATCTTTCCTTGAAGAGATTATTTGCCATAAATAAGAAAGATAGCAAAGTGACTGTCGAGGAGCTGTTAAAGGACAGGGAGGTGTATGGATGGCCGAGAAAGTTCTCTTAGACACAAGCATACTGATAGATATTTTTGATAGGGATGGAGACAGCCAGATTCTTGAAAGTGAGTGTTATATCAGCGTAGTAAGCATATACGAGTACATAAGATATAAACGGAATTCTGAAGAACAGAAGCTCCTTTTGGAAGGGGCATTCGAGACTATAAATTTCTCCAACCCCATAATACTGAAGGCCTCTGAAATCTTTGTAAAACTAAAAAAGACCGGGAAGGCAGTAAACGAAAATGACGTGTATATAGCGGCTTCTGCCATGGTAAACAAACTCAAATTATTTACAAAGGATGCTGATTTTAAGGAGATAAAGAAGCTATTTCCCGAATTCAAGGTTTCAGTGATATGAATTTACACATATCCTGGTCTTTAAGCGGTCGCCTCTGTCACAATCCCGCTTGCAAAGACCCTAGGCTGCTGCTCCCTCGATATTGCGACCTGCTGGCCTTTTTCAACAGCTATCGGCTTCTCCAGCGTGAAGCGCATATCCTTTGGATTATCCAGGAATGCTATCGAGTGGGAGAAGTTTGCTGTTATCATATATCTCCCGCCTTCCTTGAGCTCTTCTGAGACAAAGGCACTCCTCTTTATAGACAGACTTATTGACTTGGACTTGGGTATCCTTGCTGTGGAGAGTATATCTCCTTTCTCCAGCTCATCAGAGTCTATTCCTTTAAGTGCTATGCCGACCCTCGTTCCCGAATCCACTTCCTTCTGATCCACGTCCTGTGACTGTATTGACTTTATCTCCACCTCCTTACCTGAATTATGCAGTAGCTTGTCATGCACCTTAACAGTCCCTTTTGTCACTATGCCAAGTGCAACAGAGCCTATGCCCTTCACAGGAAATGCCTGGTCTATGTCTATTCGCACTCCTGCAGAACCTGCAGGCTTCTTGTAAGCAGTTATCTTCTCAAGAAGCTGTTCCTTTGAAGAGAATTCGAAGTCCTTTATTCCTGTGCCTGCAAGAAGTGCCTTGATGTCATTCTCTTCTGTTATTATGAGGTGCTTTCCAAGCAGCTCTGCCGTTATCAGCGCTTCGCCAAGCAGCCTGTCAACATTCACAGTGCTTATTATTACCTGGTCTGCGAGCAGCATGGTCTCTGTGAATCCATAGAACTTCTCCTGAGGATTTGTTGGAAACAAGGCAACAACCACATTGTCATCTGCCTTCCTGTTGTAGAATGTTATTCCGTTCTGGGCTCCCTTCTTTCCTATAAACTCAGCAAGGTTCTTGTCAACTGGCACTGCAACTACATAGTTCAAAATATCACAATCCTTATTCGCACATTGGATTTAAAGAGCTTGCTTTGTGTAGCGACAATGCAATGTGTATCTATTCTTCAGCATTTTCATCAACAATACTGTTTATTGTGCATATTATATCTCTTTATCGTTTTTCCAGATCCGATAACTGCCATCGTCGTACTCATGCCATGTGTAGTTATCGTTGTTAATCTGCACTTTTTCAGTGGTATGGGGTTTATCACTATCAGTATTGCCCGGCGGGCTTTCGTGCCTAGATGTGTAACCATCTTCAGGGTGGTTTTGGTCACCCACTCCACCAACCATACTACATAGATAGGAAGTCCAGTAATAGCTGAACCGTCTGGCTGCACGAAAGGCATATAAATCACAAGCATCCAATCTTATTCAATGGTGTTTGATATGCCAAAAATGTTGTTGATGTAAGGGCAGTTTAACCGGCGCAGCAATGACGCTATCAAACAACTATCAAACGATCTTCTTCTCATCTCTCTGAAACAATGCCTGCAGAGCGTCAATGATATCGCCGCAGTGCAAACGTTGCTCACTATGATTTACGCTTATGGAGAAGATAATCGAAGTAAAAGAACTGAAGAAAAGATTCAGGACCCATGAACATGTGGAAAAGGGCAACCTGCTAGCGAAGCTCATGCGCAGGAGCTATTACAAGACGGCTCTTGACGGGATCAATTTCACTGTCAATCAGGGAGATATAGTTGCGCTTCTTGGCAGGAACGGCAGTGGCAAGTCCACCCTGATAAAGATAATGACAGGAATACTGCACCCTGATGCAGGCACAGTGAGGGTGATGGGGCTTGACCCTTGGGAGAACAGGATAGGCATAGCATCGCAGATAGGCGTTGTGCTTGGTGCACACGGGCAGCTTTACTGGAACCTGCCTGCACTCGACACCTTCAATTTCATGCGGGCCATATACAAGATACCTGAGAAGGAGTATAGAAAACGGCTTAAACATCTTGTTGACATATTGGACCTTAAGACTGTATACAAGCGGCCTGTAAGGACTCTCTCCTTAGGGGAGCAGATGAAGTGCAACTTCGTCGCTTCTGTGCTGCACATGCCGAAGATAGTCTTTCTGGATGAGCCTACTATAGGCGTAGACATCCCTTCAAAGACAGCTTTGCGCTCGATGATACTTACGATGCGCAAGGAGTACAAGACCACCTTCATAATAACGACGCACCTCGTAGAAGACATAACCATGGCTGAAAAGGTAATATTGATAAATAACGGGAAGATGGCGTTTGACGGGCCCAGGATGAAGCTTGAGCATCTGTTTGGAGACAAACGCATGATAGATCTGGAATTAAGGAATTCAGATGGCATCAGATTCAAGGATTATGGGAAGGTTATCGAGCATACTGGGAATTTCGTGAAGCTTGAGGTGAATGGAAAGATCCTGAAGAGCGCGAGATTCATAAACCTGCTCTCCAGCGATAACGTAATAGATTACAAAATATACGAGCCTGGGCTGAATTTTGTGCTTTCGAAGCTGTACAAGAAGATTGAGAAGAAATAGTGATCATGTGAACAGGTATTTGGACCCTTACATAGGAATGTTTAGGATAACCCTCAAGGATTATCTATACTATAAAACAGACTTTATCCTAGGCATGCTGTTCAGCGTAGGCTATGCTGTTTTAATGATCTTCGTGTGGAGCGTGCTCTTCGCCAGCTCTGGCAAAAGCCAGATAGGCGGCTTTACTTTAGAAGGCATATATGCCTATTTCTTCCTCTTCACCGCGTATTTCGGAATGTCTCAGTCCAATATATCGAACACGATGCAGAATAACATACTACAAGGCACAATAACGTTGTCTATGACAAGGCCGGTCAATTACGTGACCCAGTTACTTCTGGGATCACTAGGAAGATGGGTAGTTGCCACGGCTCTGCTCTCGCTTCCCATGATTCTGATAGCAGTAATCATAGCGCATGTTCCAATAAGCCTATATGGCGTTGCTCTCTCCATGGCAAGCATAGCATTGGGATTTGCCGTATACGGCCTGATCAGCTTCCTCATAGGCACAGTGGCAATATTCATAACCTACATATACGGCATCAGATATGTCTCCTCGATGCTGATATACTTGGCAGCAGGAGGCGTATTGCCGCTCAGCATGTTTCCACAGTATATAGCGAACTTCATGTATTCGCTGCCGTTCCAGACAATGGGCTATCTGCCAGTATCCATACTTCTGGGAACTGCGACTCCAAGCGCGATAATAAACGGCTTTACAATCGGGATAATATGGGCAATAGCGCTTGCCATATTTGCATTCTTCTGGTGGAAGAAGGTCAAGGGCAGAGTCAGTTCCGTAGGTGGTTGAGTGGGCAGGTTTATCGACAATATTAATTTCTTCGTAAACGTGCAGAAGATAGCATGGAAGGGTTTCTGGACATACAGAGAGCAGTTTATCTTCTGGACTATTGCAAATTCTCTTGTAATATTAAACTCATTCATAGCCATAACTGTAATCTATTCCATTTCAAGCGGAATACCTGGATGGTCTTACTTCCAGGTCCTTGCTCTCTCAGGAATAACTACTATGGCAATAGGCGTGATTGACTATCTGATAAGTCCATTGGCGGTTGTAGACAGGCTAAGGACAGGCAAGATGGACATGTGGTTCACCAAGCCTTACAGTTATCTTGTAATAGTTTCAAGCTGCTTTGGAAACGTCACACCGTTTGCCAGCGTAATCTCAGGGCTTGCCCTATTCACATATGCGGCGATGCACCTTGGTCTGCAGACCGTGCAGTTCGTTTACTTCGCCTTGCTCTTCGTTGCAGGCGTTGCAGCATTCCTAATGTTCTTTGTGATGATGGCCGTGCTCTCGTACCATCTGTTCAGAAGCGGCGAGTTTATTGAGAGTATGGAAGGCCTGCTTGAGAATGCGGGGAGATATCCTCTAAGCGTTTACGGGATTCTAGGGCAGTTCGCATTCACGCTTGCCATGCCTATAGGAGTAGCATACTACTATCCTGCAGAGGCTCTGTTCGGCACCCTGAGCCCGGTAGCGTTAGCTGCCGCTGCAGTATTATCCATAACAATCATGCTGGTCTCACGCAAGATCTTCTACACGCTACTAAAGAACTACAGCAGCGGAGGAGGCTAGAAGAAATACACAAACCTCTAATTAAGGGAAATTTGTTCTTTCTTTCCGAAAAAGTGGGGATGCGTAAGATATATCTTATCTCTATAGGACATGTGCCAATACTAAGACTATGATTATTAGCGCATCAAGTGCCATCGTATTTACCTTGGTATAAAAGGAGATTTTGCGCATATATTTTGTATCCTTTGTTTTGCTTATTTTAGATAAGATGATTATTATTGTCAGATAAAATATGAGCGTACTTAACAATAATACATTTACGTACCCAAGGACTATGAACAGAATGAGTATCATGTATGCTGACGTTATCATAATATATTGAATCTGAAGAGTTTTCTTTACCCCGAATGTTAGCGGCAGGGTTTTCCTGTGCTCTTCAGCATCTCCCTTCATATCAGAATAATCTTTGACAATACTTATGCTGAAATATAGTAAAGTTATGAAGATGATTATCGGCAGATAATTAGCCAAGTTATTTGAAGCGGAATTTGCTCCGAAGAATCCCATTAAAAATGATAGAAATCCATACATAACTGCAATCCATAAGTAATTTATTACAAACTTCTCCTTAACTTTGGCATACATTGAGTACGACACGCCAAATATTACCTCGACTAAAAGAACAATATAGAAATAAGGAGATGGTTTCAACAGGAAAAATGCAATTGAAAATGAGCCTATGAGAAATATGAGATAAAGAGCAAGCAATTCTTCTTTTAGCAGATATTTATGCAGGTTTGATCTTTTGTTGTTTACTTCATCTAAGTGCCAATCAGAATAATGATTTATGACATTTATGCCCATGTCCCAGCATGCAACTATCAAAAGAAGTAAGAATATCCTAAAAACAGAAAAAGAACCTGCTGATAGAAATCCAATTATAGACGGTGGTAAAACCACCAATAAAGTTTCGGCAAAAAGGGCTTCTTTGATACCTTTTAATTTATTTCTTATTTTAACACCAAAGCTATAGACAAGATGAAAACACCATTATCTAATTTACTAGATATAAATGACGCAGTTATATCCTTTTCCATAATTGCACTTATAAATCCTGAAAACGCACCTCTTACAAATGGTGCTTTTGTATCTGACAGTTCTTCAGAGAACCAAGGATACCCCTTAAATACTACTTCTAATTTTTTATCATTACGTTTGATTACAGTCACTATGCCGAAACCCAGTGCTGTTAAGAGCCTACTTAAAAATAGATAAGGGTCTCTTAAAACACCATAGCTTTTCCCTAATTCAAAGAAATATTTGTACGATGCATCTAAAATTAAATTATCTAGAAGGGATTTTTCAAGTTGCAGTAATCCAAAACTTTCAAATGGAATATAACGACATTTGTCTTTATTCAGAATCATTCTGCCAGAGTCATAAGTTAAAATCTGCTCATCCATTAACTTTTTTATCGTAGCTCCATCTACAGGAAGGTCTGCAGGCAATTTATTGTTTGCATAATATTGCAATATATCTAATCTGCCTGGGATATCTGATTCTATAATCTTACCCATGTCCTTGGGTTTCATGTATTTTACTTCGGCATTGACTAAGGAAAATCTCCCATCCTCTACGCCTCTGACAGCGCATTCAATCTTATTATTGTCAAGTATACGACTGAAGAAACCTGCCCAGGCACCGGCAATCCAATAACTATATCTCTCGTTTTCGGATCCTGCTGGTTCTAGAACCTCCAGATTTATTACTGTAGCATGCTGGTTGGTTTTTACAATTGTTAATCCTATTTCCTTAGCATATAATGTTCCAAAAAAGCTAGGGACTAATGTTTTGTAGATTTTTTCATCTCTCGGGAAATTGGTTATCCTTGCAACATAATACCCGTCACCTTTTCCAGCAGCATAAATGGCCTTAACTCCCTCAGCACCAATGTTTTTTTCTACAGAATCTTCTAAATTTATAAGAAATCTATCTGGCATCATTATGGTCCGCATAGCAACTTTCACGCCTTCGATAGAATAAGAGGATGTTATCAAATATCCAGGTATATTTATCTTAAAGATATTGGCTAACAGTATTCTCTTAATGAAAAAGTCTTTTACTTTGTCTAATTTAGGCACAATATCACTGTTCCAGAGATATACCTTTCTCTGAAAACTCGAAACTTTGTAGTTTTGGTTCTATTTTAGTAATTCTCATTTTTGTTATTTTTATTGTTCGTAACATTTCCCCTCCAGTATCACTTACCCCGAGTTCTACTACTCCGTCACAAGAATATTCACTAATACCATCTATGGTGGTTTTGTTTAGCTCTTTGTTTCCGAATGTTACTATAAGATTAGTCGTTTCAAGTTTTCTCATCTGGTCTATTATTATTGTTATCAGCCTTTTTTCCTGATCACCTTGATATTCAATTCTGTCGCTTTCCTGTTTTGGTGATGCTGCAAGTGCACTACTGTTTGTAGCTATTAAATCTCTCGAAGTGGTAATTGTCGAAGCTGCGGCGCCTGCATATGCTGCAGGTACGGTGAACAAGTCCATGTTTATTATAAATGTTGGCAGGCTATCGAACACGAGTCGCTTCGCATTTACTTTCTTAACTGCATCTTCTATACTGTAGAAGATATCGAATCTCCTTTTAGTTAATGGAACATGTATAAATGCAACTTTTCCTTCCTGTTCCAGCTTGTCAAAGTCCATACCAAATTGTTTGGCCTGTGTCTTTAAAACATCAAGAACAGAGTCCATATGCACATAAACTCCATTTTCTCCATTCATTGCTCCGTTATACAGATATTGCATTGAAAGTATGGATTTGCCGCTTCCTGGAGGACCTGTTATGAGTATTGAAGATCCTTTTGGAAATCCACCCTCAACTAACCCGTCTAATCCCTTTATCCCTGTTGC
>DAHUYR010000021.1 GCA_027315135.1 Microcaldota archaeon | reverse complement strand
GCTTTGAAGACATTAGGCATTTCTGAAAATATTCTGCTGTAAATTCGGACCCAAGCTTCATCCCAAAAGTAGAGAAATGTGGCCCTGAATAAGTAATAAGCCCTGTTTTGGCATAAATTGCATTTGACAGAGCAGTTATGTCAGAGTAGCCGCAGAGTATCTTTGGGTTTTCTTTTATGAGTTTGTAGTCTAGGTATTTGAGTAATTGATTGGAGTTAAAACCCCCTATAACAGTGAGTATTCCTTTTATTTTCCTGTCGCTGAAAGCCCAATTGATGTCCTCAACTCGAGATTCTATAGAGGACGAAACAAAATCATCACTTTCTTTTATGTGTTGTCCATACCTTACCTCCAATCCTAATCTTCTGAGAACCGAAATAGCAATTTTTTGGTTATTCTCACTTATCATATGCATACTTAGAGCTGGAGCTATGACTGCAACACAATCTCCGCGTCTCAGCTTCTTTGCAACTACAGCCATGCTATAAAGATTGCAGCAACAGCTAATAATGTTTTCTAGAAGTGGCGGATTTAACAGCGATGGAATAGCATCTTTAGAGGATTTGAATGACTTCGTATCTGACTTTTTTGCCTGAATAAGCCCCGAGAGGGATTTGAACCCTCGGCTTCCAGTTTACGAAACTGGCACTCTGCCACTGAGTTACCGGGGCAACACATCTCCGCATTGAGAGCATGTTTGCAATAAGCAGTTGGCAGCGATATTAATAAATATTGAAGATATTAGGGATATATTGGTTTAATGGTTGACGAAGACACTATCAGCTATGATGATTCAAGCGATTCAACTCCTCAACAGAATACTCCACCGAGTACAGGGCAGAGTACTGGACAGAATACATCGCAGAATACTGGGCAGAGTACATCACAGAATAAAGGGCAGGCAGATCAGGGATCTTCACAGAATGGTACCGGGACAGCACAAAGTCCTAGTCCTGCAGGGCAGGGAGCCGGAAGCGCACAGCCTTCTGGTGAACAGGAACAGGAGCCTGAAGCTGAGGCCTCACAGGATAACGTTATTGAAGAGACACCCTCTCCTGATGAATCTAATATTATTAAACCGACCATAGGGGAAGCCGTATCGGAATCTGCTGAGAATGCTTACACAAATGCAATAGGTCTTGGAGAAAGAGGAGCACAGAAGGCTGCAAACATGAGGATTGTTATTGCAGCAATTATAGCCATAGCCATTGTAGCAGCTGCATTCTTCCTGTTCAATAATAGTGGGAATCATAGTACAACCACTTATACAACTACAATTAAGCAGAATTACCAGCTCAGTTCATGCGGTGTAATAAGCACTCCTGGAAGTTACACTGTGCAGTCAGGCATATTTACGCATATATCGAGCGGAGCTTGCATAGTCATAAAGAGCAACAATGTCAGGCTTACCGGAAGCAAGGTGCAACTCTCAGGTAACGGCCCATTCATAGATGCTCCACCGTATACTTACGGGATATTAGTAGAGAATGCGTCAAACGTCTCCATACAGGGTTTCAATGTAACAAGGTTCTCATATGGAATATATTTTGAGAATTCTTCGCAGGTTGCAATAAGGAACTCGTCTGTTGGAAATTCCACAATGTCCGACATATCTATATCGAATAGCCCGTACACGGCAGTATCAAATGACATAGTATACGGGACTTCCAATCCTGTCGGAGCCATACTTATAGGAACAGGAAGCAACGGTACTTCAATAACCAATAGCATAATAGAGTTCAATGTATATTATGGCACTGCCACATACTCTTCTAATACATTGTTCTATGGAGATACCTTCTTGGGTAACCAGGTAGATCTCTATTGCGGGGCAGGCATTACTGCATTCAGCTCTTCGGGAGCATATTCGAATTCCAGATGCAATTCCAACAGACAGTGTAACTTTGCCACATGCACAAAGTCAAATTATGATTTCTCCCCAGCTGCATATAATCTAAGCAGCCAGGTGTCAACATGCGGAGCTCTGAACGCCCCAGGAACGTATGAGCTTGAGTCAAACCTCAACCTTGCATATTATGTAAATGTTTCAAGGAACAAGGCTGCCTGCATCACAGTACTCTCCCAAAATGTCAGACTTAACTGCAACGGGAAGAGCATAATAAACGCATATTATGGAATCTACGGCAACAAAATATTCAACTTCAGCTTAGAAAACTGCAATTTTGCTAATGACACTTATGGAAATTACTTCAACGGAAGCGCAGAGCTGAAGTTCAGCAATGTAAGCTATTCGAAAGGCACCTATGGAATTTATCTTAGCAACGATTCTTTTGTCAACATAACTGATTCGCACTATTCCAACAACATATATGGAGCATACCTTGGCAACAGCTCTGCCACTATCAACAGAATAGATGCCGGCAACAATACATACGGCCTAGCAACTAATGGAAGCACAACAGGCGTGCTTCATAACGGAACTATCCTGAGGAACAAAGTTGACCTTTATTGCAGCTCGAACTCATACAACAGCAGCGGCTTCATCGCTTCGGATGTCTCCTGCGGATCGTCTGATTGCAACTGGGCAACAGGCCTGTGCACAACAAGAGTTCTTCCGCCAATTGCTGCTTATCCGATCAACAGCTGCACGACTCTTAGCGTTGCAGGTAATTATTCGCTCAACACTAATCTCATACCGACTGGCACATGCATTAAGTTTGCGGCGAGCAACATAAATCTAAACTGCAATAACCACCTGCTCAATTATGATGGATCTTCACGCGCATCAAGCGCATTTTATGCAAGCTCTGTTTCCAATATAACCCTTGCCAATTGCAATGTTGAGAACTTCCCGTATGGATTCTCGGCATACAACTCATCGAGGATTACGCTGGACAATTCTGAGTTTCTGCATGCAAGCACTGCTGTGAATCTTTACAACATATCACTCTCAGTGTTTGAGAATGTTAAGGCGTATAATTATTCGGTTTACGGCCTGCAGGCATACAGGCTGAAGCAGTCCTCAGTGGTGAATAATCTTGCATTCAGCCTTCTGAGCAACGCTACCGGATTCTATCTATACGGCAATTCCACGCGCAACGTATTCGTAAACAACACCGCATCAAACAATAAGAACATTGGATTCGTGTTCGACAGCTCGAATGATAATCTTGTTGCAAACAACACAGCCAATTCAAACGCGAATGATTATGCATGCAACCCGGCATCCTCAGGAATATATGCGGAATTGAACGGAGTGAATCATGGACTCACGAAGACAGGATGCGTATGGCTTGTGGAGCTTCCTGCAAGCGCGCTGAGGCCTTCCTGCACAGCCATAAACACAGTCAATGGATATAGTATAGCGCATGATATGCTTTACACTTACGGGACGACATGCTTCAGCGTTTACAACAGCAACAAGACAACACTTACTGACGGCTCTTACATAAACTGCGAGGGCCACACCATATATGCAGAGAATGGAGGGATATTTGCGAATATCTACAACACAAGCAGAATAGAGATAGAGAACTGCTTCCTTAAGAACTTCACACAGGCAATTGTATCTTCAGGCACATACACAAATGTCCTGAATACAACCATTGCAAACTCGGTGAATGGAATAGTCCTCAATGGGGCGGGAAGCTCTGTTATAAAAGATGTCAATATATTTAATGCGACTGATACTGCCATTATTCTGAACAAGTCAGCAGGAGACACGATATCAAGCGTCAAGATAAGCAACTCCACCACAGGAATAAACTTCGGCGCAACCTCTTCCTCATTGGCAGGCAGCAGCGTGAGCGGCACCACATATGGTATATACTGCCCGACAGTCTCGCCTTCAGGTAACAGCGATCTTGGCGGCAACTCCTGCAGCTCCACCAATTGCCCTTGGCTGACCTCAACTGCCTGCAAAGCATAAGGAATATAGCTTTTCCCATGCAAGGTTAAACCATGACACAGATAACCAATGCTGATATCATAAAGGCCCTTAAAGGATGCGTTGATCCGGAGATAGGAATAAACATAATAGATCTGGGTCTTGTCCACTGGATAAGGATAGATGCTACGAACAATGTTGATATAAAGATGACAATGACAAGCCCGATGTGCCCGGTAACAAGCGTGATACTGGCAGATGCGCAGCTGAGAATAGAAAGGATTCAGGGCATAGGAAATGTCAACATAGAATTAGTATGGGAACCTGCCTGGAGCCCTGAAATGATAGATGAGGAGGCAAGGCTGAACATGCAGGTCTGACCATATAACTGATTATCCATATATGACGTCTTCATCAGAACGTTTGTATGAGCACACCTCATTGTCAGTGAACCATACCTTAATCTCCTTCTCTGCTATTGTTCCGTCTTCTGAGACATGAACTATGTTGCGCACAGATCTCTGCTTCTTATCTGCCAGAGAGTAGGTATCGTTTGAATATCTTCCACGTATAGTATATGGGTCTGCTTTCCTAGGTTCCGTGGCGCCTGCTATCTTCCTTGCCACGTCCGCACATGCGTTTCCTTCCAGGACTATAGCGACTATCGGGCTTCTTGTAAGTTCATTGACAAGGAAGGATCTTACTCTCATTCCTATCTCGCGTTCGCTCTCTTTTACTGTTATGCCCTTGTCCATGTATGACTGCTTAGTCTTCTTTCCTACAGAAAGTAGCCATGATTCATCATCAGTATAGTGCTTTGCAACCTGTTCATCTCCTGCCTTCAGCATCTTTAGCGCAGTTACCTTCAGTCCTGCATCCTCAAACTGGGCTATCACCTTGCCTATCAACGCCCGTTCCACTCCGTCCGGTTTTATCAGTACTAGTGCCCTTTCCATATTTATCACGTATTAGTATCAGCAGGTTATTGCACACGGTTATTTATATTATTTTGTCTTAAACTTAGTAGCTTGTACTATGTTCAGGTATGGTGATTTTCCATGATAAGGCAACCGATAATAACAGTGATGGGTCATGTAGACCATGGAAAGACGACGCTGCTTGACAGGATAAGAAACACTAGAATGGCAGGGAAGGAAGCCGGAGGGATAACGCAGCACATTGGAGCAAGCGAGGTTCCTGCAGAGGTAATAAGGGAGATATGCAAAGGCATGCTGAGCAGGATGAATGCAACCATAGTGATACCTGGATTGCTCTTCATAGACACTCCTGGACACGAAGCCTTCACCAATCTTAGGAAGAGAGGAGGGGCAGTATCTGACCTTGCGATAGTGGTTGTCGACATCACGAAGAACTTTGAGCCGCAGACCTATGAAACCATAGACATACTTAAAGGATATAAGGTTCCGTTCATAATAGCAGCGAACAAGATAGATCTGATAACAGGATGGCATACTACAGGCAAGCAATCCTTCCTTGAGGCGCTTGCAGAGCAGCAGCCTGGCGTCATTGAAGCGCTTGAGACAAAGACCTGGGAGCTGATAGGCTCATTGAGCGAGACCGGGTTCAGCAGCGAACGCTTCGATAGAGTCAGAGATGCTTCACGAGAGATATCAATAATACCGATTAGCGCGAAGACAGGGGAGGGAATGGCCGAGCTGCTCATGTACACGGCAGGACTTGCGCAGAGGTTCCTTGGAAAGAACCTTGAGATAGATGTGAGTGAGCCGGGAAAGGGAAGCATAATTGAGAAGAAGGAGGAGCGCGGACTTGGCACGACATTGGATGTGATACTGTATGATGGCACGCTGAGGGTGAACGATACTGTTGCATTTGCAACTCCTGCTGGGATAAGGCAGGGCAAGATAAGAGCCATGCTAAAACCAAAGGCGCTTAGCGAGATGCGAGACAGCTCGTCCAAATTTTACTACATAGACATGGCCAGCGCGGCATGCGGAATCAAGATAAGCGGCGCAGGCTTTGAAGATGCGTTGTCCGGGTCAGAGATTATATCCACCAGCTCGCTGGATTACCAGAGCCAGCTTGCCAAGGAGCTTGCTGAGATATTTGAAGTAGACAAATCAGGCATAATACTCAAGGCAGATACCATAGGCAGCTTAGAGGCGCTTACAAGGCTCCTTAAGTCCATAAACGTAAACATAGGCAAGAAGGATATAGGCAATGTCACAAAGCGAGATGTTCTTGATGCATTTGCAATGCGCGGGGTTGAGCCGATGGGTGCCGTCGTGCTTGCGTTCAACGTAAGTGTTGAACAGGAAGCTGTGATGGAGAGCGAAGCTGCAAGGATAACCGTCATAAATGATGAGATAATATACAAGCTTATAGACGATTACAAGGTCTGGGTGGATAATGAAAAGGCGCTTGAGAAGGAAGGTTATGAACGTTTCGTGACCTTCCCAGGCATGGTGAAAGTGCTGCCTAATTCATGCTTCAGGATATCGCATCCGGCTGTCTTTGGCGTGGATGTCATGGCAGGCAGGATAAAGCCATCATATCTTCTGATGAAGGATAACGGTGATATCGTAGGCAGGGTAAGAGAGGCGCAGGACAATGGGATAAACAAGGCGCAGGTTGTGAAGGGAGAGAGCGTTGCGATCTCGATAGATGACATTACATTCGGGAGGCAGATAAAGGACAACGACGTACTTTACACCTTTATGAATGACGAAAGCATAAGCGTACTCAGATACAAAAAACCGGAGCTTCTCAGTGAAGAGGAGCGTGTCCTGCTCGACAGGATATATGATATACAAAGGGCGAAATGACCAATGGACGTGCTGGTTGACGGGCATGAGATTGAGCTCAGGTACATGGAGAAGCCAAGGATAAAGAACGCATATCTTAGATTCAGCGGTGATGTGCTTGTTGTAACTGCAAAGAATTCCAGAAAGGCGGAGCAGATAATAAGTGAGAATAGAAACTGGATAGAAAAGCACTATAGGAGCATAAAGGAGTCTGCAAGGTTGTTCGATACTAATTCCATGATGTTTGGCGGAGGCAGGTTGATTGCCTTGCTAGACAGATCTGCAATGCGCTCTGTCGAGATGAACAAGGATGTAATAATATTCCATGCAAAGGATGAGGACTCTGCCGAGAGGCTTGCCGACAGATGGCTTGCAGAGAGAAGCATGCTGCTCATGTCAGGCATTGCAAACTCCATTGCGAATGAGAAGGGCATAGCATTCAATGGTATTAAAATGTGCAGAGGCAGCAGATGGGGCAGCTGCTCATCGAGGAAAGAGCTTAGGTTCAACAGATACATGTGCATGGTGCCTGTGAAGCTTGCAGAGTATGTTGCGGCGCATGAGCTTGCCCATACTATCGAACTTAACCACTCAGCTGCATTCTGGAAGGAGGTGTGCCGCTTATGCCCGGAATACAGGAGCCTTAGGAGAGAGCTTAAGAGGTATGACAGCTACAGGAGGCGCGTGTTCAGGAAGCTTGAATAGTATAGAAGTGCTGCTATTGTCTTTGTATCGAATATCTCTCCTTTCCTTATCATGCTGATTGCTTTTTTGGCAGTTATGGGCTTTAGGCTTATTACCTCATCCTTGTCCATGTTAGTCTTTCCTTTGCTCAACCCTGTTGCGAGATAGAAGTACATCATCTCGTCCATCAGCCCAGGAGCTGGATATCCTTTGAAGATGAATCTGACACTCTTTGCCCTGTATCCCGTTTCTTCTTCGAGTTCCCTGATAGCCGTTTGCCTTGGCAGCTCCTTCTTGTCCACCGTTCCAGCAGGCAGCTCGTATATGTACTTGCCAACAGGATATCTCCACTGCTTTTCCATCAGTATTCTGCCGTCATCAAGTACAGGTATTATAAGCACAGTATCGCTTTTGGTGATTATCTCGTACTTCCTGCGTATGCCCTTTACCCTGTACAACATCTCCTTTACTGAAAAGTGCTTTGTGGAGAGCAACTTTTGCATCTTAACCCTTCTTGTTTTTCTGAGCCTGCGCCAGGCCGTCGTTATATATAGCGTAAGTAAGCTTGTGCCTTGAAACGCTGTGCGTTATCACTCTTCCTTTTCCACTCATTGTCGCCATGAAGAGACCGACGCCGCCGAACATTGCAGTCTTTACATTGTCTACGAACTTTATCTTGTAGCTTATTCCGCTATCAAAACCTGCAAGATGTCCAGGATCTATCTCCATGTCAGATGTTCCATCCAGCTGGTACTCTATTATATCACCTACGACATGTATGGCGACTACTCCAGGACCTACGAATTTCTGGAAGAGCAGTCCTTCTCCGCCGAAGAAAGCTGCGCCAAGGTTGACAGCTTCCATAGTTATCTTTACTGTCTCATCCGCAGCGAGGAAGGCGTAATGCTCTGCTACAAACGATTCTCCTTCCTCAAGCTTTATTGCATATATTTTTCCAGGATATATGCCTGATATTGTCACAGTGGCATCCCCGGTCTTTGCGCTGAATTCAGTAAGCATCATAGTTGCGCCTGTCCATTTCCTTTCTAGGGCGCTCATTATCCCTCCTGCAAGTTTGGGTTCCATGACTGCGCTATCCGACTTGCTTACAAAATTTCCAGAATCACCGTAGAATTTCTCCCCCTTCTTTAGCTTGACCTTCAGGTACTGCATATTGCTTCCAACAATCTCATAGTTCATTCACTCACCAAATATCTTCCTTATTGCAATGTTCAGCTCTGCGCCGTCAACATTAAGCCTGTGCTTTGTCATTATTCTGTCTCTTGTCTCTTCCGCACTCTGACCTTTGTTGTCGCGCACTAGTTTTTCCACTTCCTTCCCACTTAACCTTGATAGGCTCTTTTCTTTTATATAACCGCTTACCTCTGCTTTGGACTTCGGAACTAGCTTCAGGAGCTCCTCTATCCCTAACTTAGTTATCCTGCTTTTGGAGTAGTTGTCAAATATTGATTGAAGGGCTTCGTTGCTGATCTCGTCTATAGCTATTCCCTTCCTGCGGAGCTCGGTGAATTTCTCAAGAAGTATTGATGCTATCAGATTAGGCTGCACAGTAGTATTCTCTCTGAGGAAGAGATAGGATTGATAAGTATAGGACCATAGCATCTGCTCCGCAAGCTGCCTGTTCCCTATGTCTGCTTCAAGATCCTTCCTTATCTCCTCTGCGCTCAGCTTGTTCTTAACCATTCGTGCGTATGCATCCTTATCAGGATTTATCGGCAATATGTCTGTTTCAGGATACATCCTTGACCCGCCTGGCAGAGGGCGCATGAACCGCGTCGTGTCAGAGTTAGGCTCCGCAGCCCTTGTCTCCGGTGGAACGCCCTGGAGTGAGAGTTCTGCACGCAGCAGGGCATACTCCATTGCCTTTTCAGCTACTGATCTTTCAGCCGCTATAAGTATGAATGAGTCGTCATTGGATAGCTTCAATTCCTTTTCGAGTTCCTTCAGCTCATGTCCAGATATGCTGTACTTTTCCATGCTCTCGTCCCCGTGGATTATCCCTTTTACTCCTGCCTTCTTTGCATAATCGCTTATCTCTGTTCCGAGGCGCTTGCCCTCGTTTATCTCCCTGCCGACCACTCCCTTGAACTTTGCAAGTCTTGTGCCGAGCACAACGCCATTTTTCTTCAGTTCATTCCCGATTATCTGGGATTGCGTGCCCTTGAATATTTTTGTAATGTCGATAGGGCTTCCGACTGACGCCTTCTTTTCCCTGAGTTCGTCAGCAATATCTGCAAGGTTTACCTGCCTCTCCACTTCCTTTTCTATTATCGCATCCATCCTGTCGAGCTCCTGAAGGCCTTTTACCTCTACCCGTGTTCCTCTTTTTATCGAGACGTTCACATCCTGCCTTATGGAACCTATGCCTCTTTGGACCTTGCCGCTCAGCCTTAAGAGAAGGCCTATCTGCATTGCAATCTCCTTAGCCTCTTTCGGATTTGATATTGCAGGTGAGGTGTCTACCTCTATCAAAGGTATACCAAGCCTGTCGGTTCTGTAAACAGCGAACTCACCTTTTGCGTCCTCTATGCCGCTTGATTCCTCCTCAAGAAATATCGAAGGTATCTCTATCGAACCCTTGCCGAACTTCAGCATTCCGCCGTATCCTATCATCATGCTTCTCTGGAAGGCGCTGGGATTGCTCCCGTCTACCACCTCCTTCCTCATTGGCTCTATCTCATCAGGGACGCTTGCATCTAGGTAAGCAGCTATACGTAACGCGGTCTCTAACGCTTCCTGGCTTGCGTGATGCGGAGGCTCCTCATCCATGTCTACAAGACAGGTCGTATTCCTAAAGACGCGGTACTTAAATTCCCTCTTCCTGCCACTTTCGAAACTGGTTGATCTGTCCACATGGCCTGTTTCTCCTGCAACAGCGCGCTGGTATCTTTCTACACTCATTATCGGTTCGGCTGTTTCCTGGCCGGTGCTGCATCTGCAGAATAGCTTCGTGCTGGTATCCAGCCTTTGATGTATCTCAAGTCCGCACTTGAATCCAAGCTCCTTATAGTTAAACTGCATCATATATCACTTACCCAATCTACTTCCGTCCTGTCAGTTATCTCTCCAGCAATATTCTTTTGGAGCATTTTTTCTGCGTCTTCTTTCTTATGGTTTCCCAGGAGGAAGCTGAGTTTTACATATGCCGTTTCTGGAAGCATATCTTCGCAGTATATCACGCCAAGGCCTGCAAGCTCCCTTGCTGTGCTATAGACTTTTGAGTTGACTCTACCATAAATGCACTGTGATGTCATGCCTATCACTGCGCCTTCATCAATCGCGTGTTTTAATGCTTTTTTCCAGTTGTATCCAGGATGTTCAGTGTTTATCGGCATGTGTCCAAGGCCCGTACCTTCCAGTATTATTCCTTTGTATCCTTTTGAGATCAAAAAGTCAAGCAGTTCCGGAGAGGAGTTCGGATAGGTGTTTAGCAAAGCCACCTTTGGCTCGAACGAAGTCGTAGCCACAGTTTTGGCATCTGATTCAGTATGTTTTTTGTAAGCAGATATGTAATTTATCTCCCCCTTCCTTGAGACACGCGCTATTGCGCTGTTGTTCACCGGTTTGAACGCGTCCCTTCTAGATGTGTGCATCTTTCTTGCTTTTGTCCCTCTTATCAACAGGCACTCCTTGTCAGATGGATTCGCATGCATGCAGATTGTAACCTCTGCCACGTCGCTTTGCGCAGCTGCATATGCAGAACATACGAGATTCATGAACGCATCGCTTGATCCTCTGTCGCTGCTCCTCTGTGCGCCGGTTATGACTACAGGAACATTGAGATCATGCAGCATAAAACTGAGTGCAGATGCAGTATAATGCATCGTGTCCGTTCCGTGTGTTATTATCACGCCTTTTGCGCCGTTATTGATTGCAGCTGCGGTCTCCTCTGCAATCTTCTTCCATTCCATGTGAGTCATGTCCTCGCTGAAGACACTCATTATCTGCTTGACCTCTAGTTCTGCTATTCCGTTAAGCTCAGGAACCTCTGCAAGAAGTTCTTCTGCCTTCGTAAGCGCCTTTACCCCTCCAGATACGTAGTCAAGCTTGCTCCCTATTGTCCCACCTGTGTAGAGCAGCGTGACCTTCGGCAGGCCTTTCTGCTGCTTTGCCATCGTCTTTCCTCCGTGCGGTGCGGCTGGTTTTCCAGATACTCTCTCTATCTTTGTGGACTTCCCGTGCCTTATGCCTATATTGTAACCATCATCCCGCTTAATCACTATAACATCGCTCTCCCCGACATCCGGCCTTGGCATGAGCATACCCTCATTTGCACCGCTGGACTCTATTATTGATATTCTGTCCCCTATCTCTATCCCATGAGCTTTGAATTCCTCTAGTATTTTCTTTGAGTACATGATGAGCTGACCTTCGTCTGCCTCTCCTGTAGACAGCTTATAGTTATCTCACACTCGCCTTATTTAAATTTGCACTGCGGGCAGTGTGGCAGCATATTGTTGTGATGATTTTGCATGCGCTTTCTGTTGCAAGGATTTGAAGGATTGGTTTAGCTTCATTACGAGATTTTAATCATTTGAGTGCTAACTTTATATAAAGCTGCTCTTTTGGATACAACTTCCTCTAAGCAAAATTAATAAATCATGCGAGGCTCTGTTATCTTATCTTTTTTGGTGAATACCATGATAAAGAAATTTAGGACTAAGTTAGAAACAGCTTTTGAAGTCAGAGACGCGTACTCGGTTGCAGAAATAGGAGTTCCGGGAGCATATGAAGAGGCAAGGATAAAGGCGACGCTTGCAAAACTGAGATTCGTTGCGAAAAATCCAAATGCATCTAAAGCAGACTGGGAGATGCCGGCGAAGGAAGCCAGTTATGAAGTATATCTGGGCAGAGCGTACACGGCAGAGAAAGAGACCATCAAGGCAGCTGCAAGGGATATGGCAGTAGTAGCTACTTTCCAGGGCAGTTATGTAGAGCGCAGGCCTCATATTCAACGTGCTGCAACTTCTATAATGCGCATGATACACGAGCACAAACTGCAATCCGCGACTGTTTCTTCCCGCAGGGAGTGACAAGCTGGTTTTGCCGAAACGCCCCGAGTGGCAAAAATTGATTAATCTGAATATTTGGATCTAACTCATGCTAAATAAGATTCGTTACAGGCTTGAGATGTCCAGAGAGGTAAAAAAAGCTTTCGCCATAGCAAGAGAGGGAGTTGACGGATTCCATGATGAAGCAGAGGTTGCGGCACTTATAGTAGCAAGAGCCATAGAGGATAAGGACCGTGGGTATTCATCTTATTGCAAAGAGGCACATGTAAAATCTGCCAGGTACAGGGTGCATCTGAAAGCAGCATATCCTAAAGCAAGTGAATTGGCGATAGAACAGGCTGCTCTCGACATAGCATGGGTAGATTCACACACTGTTCCCCCTGATATGCACGACCAAAATCTAAAGAATGCGAGAAAGTCGATAGAGCGCATAATAAAAGAGAATGGGGATGTGTATCCACTGTTTGAGATGCGCAGATAAGCAGGTTAATCGCATCTTTCAGCGATTAGACATACTGAAGAATTTCCAATTATCCTAACTTTGATAGACGATCCGAGTTCCTCGTTTCCATTTACTGCTATGTTCCTGTAAAATATATCCCTGCCTATATTTGATTTTGAGTTAGACTCAGTGATGCAGACTCTTTCAGCAGTGCCTATAGAATGGTGCAGGTCTTCGTACTGTATGCTCTTTGCAAGCCTTGCCATCATTACCGACCTTCCCTTTATTATCTCGTTTGATAGCCTTCCGCTCTTCTTCGCAGTTGCGTTAGGCCTCTCCCAGAACTTCGATACGTTGGTTATTGCAGGCCGCGTTTCCTTCAATAAATTTATTGACGCGCTGAAATCCTCCTCGGTTTCCGTCGGATAGCCTACTATCATGTCTGTTGCTATGCTTATTCCAGGAACCTTTGATCGTATCTCCTTGACATATGCCCTGAAGTCGTCTGCGGAATACTTCCTCTTCATTTCTTTGAGCACAGAATCGCTTCCAGATTGAACAGGAATATGCAGGAACTTGTACACCTTGTCGCTTTTGTAGCACTCTATTAACCTGTCTATGTATTTGTGGAGATGTTCCGGATTTAGCATACCTATCCTGACCTTGAAATTACCGTCCGTCATGACTGCCTTTGAAACAAGTTGCGCAATATCAGTCTTCTTGTCTGCTCCGTATGCGCCAGTATCTTGGGATGCGAGTTCTATCTCCTTTGCCCCGTTGTGAACTGCATTTGATACTGCCTTTAGTACTAGCTCCTCGGAGAAGCTATTCAACGGACCTCTTGCAAACTTTGTCTCGCAGAAGGAGCATGAGGATAGGCAGCCGTCGCTTATAGGTATTCTCGCGATTACTCCTTTTGGATTGTATATGAATTGTGACCGGTCTGTTCTTTTATATGCAAGCATGTCGCCATTGACTCCGTTAGCAAGCATCTTCGGGAGCATTTCAGGAATATTGCTTATTGAGATTATACTGGCTTCAGGTGCAGCTGCCCTTATTTTGTCTGCATTTGCCGATGCCATGCATCCCGTTACTATCAATTTGCTTCCCTTGCCATTTATCTTCTCCAGTCTGTCAAGTATCCTCTGCTCTGTAGGCTTCTTCACAGTACAGGTATTTACTATCACATAGTCAGTATTCTTCTTCCCTGAATAGAGTCCCCTATCAACAGATATGCCTGCATTGGTCAGTAAGCCCTCTATCATGTCGCTGTCTGCCTGGTTGAGGGTGCATCCGTACGTTTCTATGACTGCGCTTTCCAAATAAACCTCCTGTGCATAAGATTATATACCTTATTATATATGCTTAACTTATAATTTGATTTCTATAATGTAAATCAGATAACTTAGTGATAATATGTTATGCACAAGGTGCGGCAAAACCATATACAAGTACAGGACATGCAACTACTGCAAAAGGAAGATATGCGAGAGCTGCGTGAAGAGCTCTAGAAAGATGTCCAAGATAATAAAGCTTGTAATATGCAAGGACTGCTGGTCAAAGATGCCTTCAAGGAAGACCTTCAAGAGCGCAAGGAAGGAATCATGATAAGGACAGGATGGCTAGCATCAGCCTTTCTCCGTCTATCTCGAATTCTTTTGCCAGGAAACGGTTAAGAAGCTCCTGTTCATTCATTCCAGTATGCTTCTTTACACTTTCGAAGTCCGTTCCTCCTCTTTTCATCGACTTTGCGGCAACTATCTTCAATATCTGCTGCTTGTTCTTATCGACTATATTAGCAGTATCCGTATTGGTATCATAGAACAACTCCACCTTCTGCGTCTTCTTCAGCCCAAGGTCCTTTCTTAGCAGCTGCACCCTTCTCTCAAATTCCCTCACCATTGCCTCTTCCTTCAGCTCCTCGCTTATCTTAGGATCGACGTATGCAACCCCGTACTTGAACTGGACATGATTCTCATCCGTTGCCTTTTCTACAGTTACGAAATGCTGAGGCCCTATCTTGAATAAACCTTTTGAGGTGTGAAGATCATACGTGCCAGATTTTGCTATCGAATCGTTAATGGCCGTCGGCTCTGCTGTCTTTATTGAATCCGCAACGGCAGATGCATTCTCCTTGAAATCAGGGCCTAGTTTGCTGAAGACAGGCCTCACCTCGGTGCCGGATTTGACCATTTCCCTTACATGAAGCGCCTTTGCATTCGCATATTCCTCTATTATGTAGCCGTACTTCGCAAGTATGGGCTTTGCATCCTCGTTTGCAGTCTCTATGGTGGCGGAGCTTACAGGCCATCTCAGCCTTACCCCGAATTTGTCCCTGCTGTTGAGCACCGCGGTTATCGCTGACATCACCACGTCAAATTCAGCCTCTATCTGCTTGTTTATCAGGCTCTTTGAGGCTTTTGGCCAGCCGTTGAGGAATATGGATTCTCCTTTGTACCTTTCCATATATACCTTCTCAGTTGAGAATGGGATTATAGGGGAGAGCATTATTATCAGATTGTAGAATATGTAGTTTACGACGTTTATCACTCTCCTCGCTTCTGCTTTGCCTGAGTATAGTATCTTCTTCTTTGCAGTTTTGAGATAAAATCTGCTGAAGTCTTCGACCATGAAGTTGAGAAGCATGTCTGTCGCCTTGTAAGGCGCGTAGTTTTCAAACGCTTCTGTGCATTCCGTTATCAAGCTGCTGAATCTGGATAATATGAACTGCTCCTCCGGATCAAGGCCTTTTGGCGAGGGGGCCTTTGCAGACTCCGGGCGATAGCCTATAGCTTCTTCATAATCTTCAAGCAGTTTCTTTATGTTGTATATTAGCAGTATGTTTTTGTCGGCATCCTTTATCTCCGGGTATGAAAGGTTTCGGTTAAGTATTGGCACATGGCGCATGGACCATAATCTGAATGCGTCTGCAGTTGATTCCTTTAGCATATCCTTCAACGGGGCAAAGTTGCCAAAGCTCTTTGACATCTTTCTGCCATCAGAACCTGCCATTATTCCGTGAACGACTATGTTACTCACAGGATTTTTGTTGTATGCCATCACGCCGCATTTTATAAGCGCCTGGAACCATCCTCTTGTCTGCTCCACGTACTCGAGTATGAAATCGACCTTCTTTACCTCTTCAAATTGCTGCTCTGACATGCTTGCTCTGAAGGTTATTCCTGAATCAAACCACACATCAAAGACATCAGGTATCCTCTGCATGTCTGAAGAGCATTCGCATCTTATCATTATTCTGTCTATGTAAGGTCTGTGAAGGTCCTGCAATGCCTCCGCAGCTTGTTTGTCCACCGCTCTTTCTACAAGCTCTGCATGAGATCCGATGATGCTTCTTCTTCCACATTGCTTACACTCCCATACAGGCATTGGTATTCCCCAGAATCGCTGTCTAGATACGCACCAGTCTGGCGAGTTCTCAAATATACTGTCCTGCCATGCCCTGACCTCGCTCGGGTACCAGTTTATCTTCTGGTTCATGCTGATTAGCTTCGCCTTTATCTTCTGCACATTGAGAAACCACTGGTCCGTTGCTGCGAATATCAGTTTGGAGTGGCAGCGCCAGCAGTGTGGATAGCTGTGCACCAGAGTGCCGGAATTAAGGAGCATTCCAGACTCTTCAAGATCCTTTAGTACGACAGGATTTGCCTCGGCAGGAACCTTCAATCCTTTATACGCGCCTGCTTCATCGTTATAAGTAGCGTCGGAATTGAGTGGGGAGAGTATTGGAAGATGATTCTTCATACCTATGCCGTAGTCTTCCATACCATGGCCTGGGGCAACGTGCAGTAATCCTGTTCCCTCTTCCATTGTTACAAATTCTTCTGATAGTATGACCTTGTGGTATTTTCTTAGTTCCTTCTGCTTCGGCACTTTGTACTCTATTGGGCTGACATATCTCACGCCTAGGAGTTCGCTTCCGAAGAATTCCGACTCTATTATAAGGTTCTCGCCTGTTGCTTCTGCAAACTTGTCCGTGCGCTTCTTTGCCATTACAAGGCGCTTGCTCCCGGCTTTTGCGATAACATATATCTCCTTGGGATTTACAGCTATCGCCACGTTTGCAGGCAGCGTCCACGGAGTCGTAGTCCATACTGCAAGGTACGCATCACTGCCCAGATCCACTTTCGCATCCTTGCCGTTGCCAGCTATCTTGAATGCGACAAACAGTGATGGATCCGTCTCATCCTCGTATTCGACTTCCATGCTTCCCTGAGAAAGAGGGGTCTCGCAATGCGGACAGTATATCAGCGTCCTTTTGCCCTTGTAAAGGAATTTCCGCCCGTCCATCAGCTTTAGTATTGCCCATGCTGCCTCCATGTACTCTTTTTTGTAAGGCAGGTATGGATGTTTAAAATCCAGTGATATTCCGAACCTTGCATAATCGGCATCCATGTTGCCCATGTACTTGTCCACATATCTCCTGCATTCCTGAACGAATCTTTCGATGCCGATCTTTTCCACTATCTCCTTCTTTGATTTTATATTCAGGTCTTTCTCTATCTTATTTTCTATAGGAAGACCATGAATATCGTACCCAGGCTTGTCTATTACATTGTATCCGGCATATCTCCTGTATCTGACAATCGCATCTTTCATGCCCTTCGTCCAGATATGCGCTGGGTGGAGGTCGCCGGTAACATAAGGTGGGCCGTCAAGGAAGTAGAAGGTCTTGTTGTTGAGGTTTTTGGCCTTGACTACGTCATTTATGCGTTTCTCCTGCCAATATGCAAGAATCGCTTCCTCATTCTTTACCATGTCAACCATAAACAAACCTTATGACCATGCACCACGCATCCAGATTTGATTAGAAACTGTGCAGATTAATATAATATACAAACAGATATAAGCTGAATTATTATATGTTTTCTTTTAGAAATTTTTCAGAGGTTTTTATCTTTATATTATCTTTATATAAGATATTATTGGAGGCATCCTCGGAGCCCCGTAGGATCGAATCGGTGAAGGCAGTAAGAAGTGGCTCTTAAAGATGCAAAAACTTAATAAGTATGCAGTTTATGTTTCTTTGAGTAGAATATTTGTTGAGATTTGATGAGATCTGCAGACGCAACCACTCTGATAAGAGTGCTTCTTGTAATATTCGTAGCTTACCTGATAATATACAAATTCAACCCATTTGTAATAGCGGTGTTGATAGCAATAGCAATACTGCTTGATGCTGTTGACGGTTTCTTTGCGGTGCACGAAGCTTCTTCCGGAAGGATTACGCTCGGAGTTTATCTCTCAGGACTTCTTGGGAATGAAAGGTCGAAGAAAGCTGTCAGGTCTGTCAAGAAAACATTGAAGAAGAAGGCGAAGTTTGGCGCAAGAATCGATGTTGCAGGTGACCGTGCAGTAGAATACATATTATGGATAACCTTCGTTTACACAGGAGTAGTGCCGATAATAATACTGTTCCTGATTGTGATAAGGCACTCTTTTGTTGATGCAGTCATGGCAGCAAAGGGAACGTCCTCTAAAATGAAAACAAAGTTTGCAAAAGTCGTCTATTCATCAAACATAGGAAGAGGATTTGTCAACGTTCTGAAGTTCGTCACATGGGCATACCTTCCGTTTGTCTACATAAGCGGTTATCCAATAACAATAGGCTACGCGCTTGTAGCAGTGCTGTTTGCATATATTATGCTCAGGGGAGCTGCAGAAGTGTATGAGAGCTTTGCGTAAAATGTTAATTAGATGAACATATGGGTCCGGATATAAGCGTGATTATACCTGCGCTGAATGAAGAGAAGTATATGCACATACCTTTTGAGGGCTTGAGCAAACAGTCGTTCAAGAATTTCGAGGTGATAGTGGTTGACGGAGGAAGCGTTGATGACACTGCGAAGATAGCTTCCAAGCATAATGCAAAGGTTCTTGTTGATAGGAAGAAGGGAGCTTCTGCCGCAAGGAATACTGGTGCAAAAGCTGCGAAAGGAAAGGTTTTGCTCTTTCTTGATGCAGACACAAAACCATCGAAAGATCTGCTTAAGGTATATAATAGGATATTTGAGGATAATGCAGTTGCCGCTGCAACAGGGCCGATACTGCCTCTGGAGAAGGCAAGCAGAAAGATGGTTGCGGGATACAAATTTGTCTCGATATTTTTTGTGAGAATGAGCATAAAGATTGGCAGACCGTCCTTAGTAGGTTCTAATTTTGCTGTTAGAAAGAGCGATTTCAACAAGCAAGGCGGTTTCAACGAAAGACTCATAACGTATGAGGACTGGGATCTGTCAGGCAGGCTGAAGAAGAGCGGCAGAATAGTTTATTCGAATGATGCGGTAGTTTATACAAGCGTGCGCAGGATAAAGGCATGGGGAGTTAGCGGGTTCTTCATCTTCCATATATCAAACGTATTCAGGTACCACCTTCTCAAGAAGCCCAAAGATCACTACAAGGAAATCAGGTAATGCCAGCTTTAAAAGGATGTCCGTATTTTATAAAACTTTAAAAGCCTTTTTATCTAATAGACATATGCGTTTTTGATTCTTATAATATGGTCTTTACTATGGAGTATACAAAATTCGAGAAGGCAAGCATAATAGGGGCAAGGGCCCTTCAGCTGGCATACGGAGCGCCGCCCCTGATAAAGGTACCGGAGCACGTTTACGATCCTCTTGAGCTGGCGGAGATCGAATTTGAGGATAATGTCATACCTATAGTGGTAATAAAGAGAAAGGCAGGTCATCATGAAACACGTTGAATACGATATAGTAGTGGCAGGGGCAGGAATATCCGGAGCGCTTGCCGCTGCAGCAGCTGCACGAGGCGGAGCTAAGGTAGTGATGCTTGACAGGAACCCAGACACCACAGTAGGGAAAAAGACCAACTGGGGATGGGTTTGCGGAGACGCAGTTGCAAAGACTCATATTGATTTTATACACAAAAAGATAGGCCTTCAGCTTACAGAGCCTGAGCTTGATCTTAAGGTTGACGGGGTTTTGGTGTTCAGCCCTGATTTGGAGAAAAAGTTCCAGTTTGAAGGAGCAGGATACAGCCTTGACAGGCCAAAGCTTGCAAAGAAGCTGGTCAATTATGCGGTTAAGGAGGGTGCAGAGTATGTCCCACTGCATGAGGTGGAAGGACCTATAGTAGAGGATGGGAAGCTCGTAGGGGTCTTTGGAAGGGATCACAACGGTGAGCAGTTCAAGATAAGAAGCAAACTTGTAATAGACTGCTTGGGAGTTGCAAGCACCATAAGGAGGAAGCTGCCTAAGAACGAATATATAGAGAATATGGTCAGCACTGACGATATAGAATCAACAGGCAGATACAGATACAAATTCAAGCCAACAGGCGAAGACGACCGTTATTATGATACAAAGAATGCACTTATACACCTGAACCAGCAGCTGGCCCCTGGAGGCTACGGCTGGGTCTTCCCGAAGAAAGGAAGCAGGATAAACATAGGACTTGGCGTTGAGAAGAAGAGCCTTGAGGTAAGGAATGAAAGGCTCGGAAGGAAGGATTCGCTGCATATGCTCATAGATGAGTATGTAAAATGGAATCCGATGATCTCTGAAACAGAGATAGATGAAACAGACAACAACGGCAAGGGATACTGGTCTGTAACAGTAAGGAGGCAGTTTGACAGCCTTGTCTACCAAAACTATCTTGGGGCAGGAGATACGATGGCGATGCCGAACCCGATAAGCGCAGGCGGCATAGGACCTGCAATGGTTGCAGGAGTCCTTGCAGGAGAGGTAGCTGCAGAAGCAGTAGCTGCAAAGGATACGAGCATGGAATTCCTGTGGAAGTACAATGTGCTTTTCAACGAGTCATATGGAAACAAGACCGCAGGGCTGGAAGCATTCCGCGTTTATCTGCAGTCATTGAACAATGATCTTATAAACTATGGAATGCACCACTTCCTTACAGAGGAAGAGGCTGTTGAGATAAGCTATGGGAACATCCCTAAGATAACAATAGCCAGCACATTCAACAAGGTCCTGCATGGAATATCAAACATAGACGCTTTCAAGAACCTGCTCTTCACCGTAAAGAAGATGCAGAAGATGAACGAGATGTACCAGCATTATCCAAATGCGGTGCATGAGTTCCAGGCATGGAAGCACGCAGTGAACACCGAGATGACGGAGGTAAAGGAGAAATTCCACCCTAACCCGATATGATATTCTAGGGCTGAATCTCAGGCAAGCAGCTCTTCAGGCCTGCCGCCGTAGACTTGGAACCTTTTCGAATCCTTTTTCTTTTCTCCAAGCATGACTAATTCATATTTTTTATTAAGCAACATGCCTGCAAACTTCACTCTTCCCTCGCTGTCTGAGATGCATTCTGCTATCCTCTCGCCTAAGTATAGCAGCTGAGTCCTTGCACCAGTTATTCCTGAACCTTCCCTGCTTTTTAATATGAATAATGTGTCTAAAAGCTTTGGATTCTTTTCTGCATGCTCCTCTTTTTTGTAAGTCTGATCCTCAATCGTTTCCGGAACCTCGACGAATACTGAGGTTTCAGGGAGCTTTCGGCTTCCGTCCACGCGCATGTAACTCACTGCACAGGTCCTCTGTCCCAGCACCTTCATTTTCTTCACTATCTCGCTCTCCTCCTCTTCGTTGAATACCAGATCGTTGGCAGCATATTTTGCGACATCTGCACTCTGCCTGAAATACATCTTGAACTGCAGCAGCCTGCGTATTCTCGGGCTTATGTCAGTAGCATTGTGAGTTATCAGGAACAGTCCTATTCCTTTCTTCCTGAAATTCTGCACCCTGTTCTCAAGATCATGGTTTGCTGCGGAATCGGCGTCATTGCTAAATACCACCTGTGCCTCTTCCATGCATATGAGCATGCGCAGTTCGTTGTCCCCATATATGTCAAAAGATTCTGCAAAGCCATAGACCTGGTTCAGTATGAGCGCATAGAAGAACGGTTTCATATTATTGCTGGCGTTTGAAAGGTCGAATACTGCGCCTCTCTCAATTATGGATCTGAAGTTTATCCCGTTATTATATGCGAACTCAGGTCTTGATATAATAAGTCTTAAATTTTGCAATGCTGCCTTTATGTTCTCTCCGTGTTTCGTGTACTTGATGGAAGTGTTTGTCACAGTTGCGTGCTGCTCTATTATGGCTAATTCTATATTTGAATACACAGCATTTGGATCAGGGTCCCTGCCCTCCTTGTAGGATTTGTTGAACGCAGAAAGCAGCACCTTCTCTATCGAGTTCCTGTACGGACCAGCGTTCGATGCAGACGCTATGAGCATGCTCAGATCCTCATAGAACTTCTCAGGGTTTATCAGGTCGTCGCATTTGAAAAAGTTAATTGGCTTCTGGGAATCGCATATCTTTATTATCTCCAAGCCATTAGAACGCCCAAAATTGTTCCATTCATCATTTGGAGATATTATAACCATCATCGCCCCTTTTTCCTTAGCAATCTGCCCCAGTATGTTCTTTGCAGATATGGTCTTCCCGGATCCTGGAAGGCCTGACACTATAGCCCCGAGGTTAAGGGACTCTTTTGTTATGCACAGGTTTTCATCTGTTGTTTTTATCCCCTTGTGCACATAACTACCCACGATTATTCCAGTGTTTGAAGCAATGAATGTAGTCTTTATTGCAGGGAGCTTCCGTATCTTGTCTGAGAAGAACATCAATTTGCTGCATCTTTCCAGGGAAAAGGGGATGCTGTTAATCCTTTCTATGTTAGCATACAGCTCCAATGGGCTTTTTGCAGTAAGCTTCTCCTCGTTAAGTATCAGCAGTTTGCTTTTCAGGTACCTTTCGGCACTTTCCGAATCCTGTGATGCTTCCACAAGTATGGAGAGTTTATAGGATGTGCCGTTGCTCATTATTACATCGTTGAGCATGTTGAGCGCAGACATGAGCATTCTCTTTTTATCCGAATCGTGGTAAATATCTGCTTGTACTGAGTAATTCTTGTTTTCCAACCGCAGGCCTGGATTTTTCGTTACTCTTACATCCATGTCGCTGATGTCCTGCTCTATCGCTTTTTTGATTGCGGTTGCATGCGCCATGTCTGACGGGGAGAATGCCATTATAATCCTTGCATCTGTGCCTTTCAGGATCGTATACATGTCTGCAAGTTTACTCTCGTATGCGTGATTTTCTTTTGCGTAATAGCGCGTGTTATCCTCAAATAAATAAACTGTTAATACCTTGAACTGTTTTACAGTGCCGTCTGCCCAGCCAATACTTTCTTCTGAGGTAGCTATGCCAAAATTACTCAATGACCTCGGTATTGCATCTGAATCCGTTACCAGATGCGTTGAACCTGTGGCATTATCGTGTATTAACACGAACTTTGAGTTTAAGAAAGAGTCAACAAGCAGCGTCGGGTTCAGGTCTGAAGGCACTGCATTGATTACGATAGAGCGTAGTGCTGACATGCATTCACCTAATTATCGCATTTATCGCAATTAAAGAGATTGCATTAGGCAGCAGGAGGACCAGATAGAGCTTAATTTCCGAAGCGATGCGGTTTCTGGCAAGCGTAAATACAACTATTGCAATGACAGATATTGTCAGTATCGCATATTCGCCTATTCCGATTGACATTAATATGGAAAGCATGGCAATTTGGACATTCAAATATGCTGATATTACTCCGGCATACTTTTTGTAGCCGATAACAGGCTTGTAACGAACATATCTCATAAGAGCACCGTATATGCAGTTAATGAAAATATTGCAATTATGGTGAATATTGCAATTTGCTTCAGCAATAGCTTCCGCACTGGTTCCGTCCTCCCAGCATTGCTTGAAAGCACTAGCAGCATAGACATGGCTGACACTGCAATTGCTGAGATTTGTGCAGCGTACCTGAACAAGAGCACAATTCCGTTCATCTTATTTCACCATGTCTAGATTGTAACTAACGAGATGGCCGAGAAGTGGTCCGGATAATGAATTTGGCTTCAGTAGGTGATTGAGGAGAGCCTCTTTTGAAGGGGAGAATATCTCCAGCCTTTCTGGAAATGCCGTTAGATTGGAGGCATGGTCTAAGTCCATTATACCGAGAGTGCATGCCCAGGCGCTTTCTGCTTGATTTGACCTGGAAGCTTTTATGGAGATGCCTTGCATTATCAGCCTGTCTGCTATCAGCTTCGCGAAAGCTGCTTTCCTAGGCTCTGCTGAGTTGATCACATAACTTCCGAATACATTCATCCCGAAGTAGGCGCATAGATAAATGGAGTGCTGCTTATCGCTTTCGGAAGGCAGGTCGCGTATGTCATATACAGGATTAGAAAGCATATGGCTTAATTCGTCTATAGTAACTTCGCTGCTTGTTGATTTTTCCAAGGTAACCTTTGTCTTGTGCTTCAGAAGGTTTAATGATTTTAATAATAAGAACAATAGGACGCCGATAATTAACGGGTAGAACTGAGATATATAGTATGCAATAATGCCGTTCATATCTTAACCACATTCAATTTGTTGCCGGAGTGTCCAATTATTTTATAGCCTAAATTAGGCAATTCCTTAAGCGCAGCTTCCACTTCAGGTTTGTCTAAACCAGTATATTCGATGATTTCCTGCAGGGTAGACCCATGGCTGAACCTTCCGATTATCACATCAGGAGCAACTCTCGATAGTTTATTGTGGAGCTTTGCTGCAATTTCTTCAAGCTCAGCGTTCTTCCTTTTGAGGCCGATTATGCGTTTTGCCAGCACTATGTCAGAATACTCATTTGCATTTATCTCCTTTATTGCATTCGAATAGTAGTTTAGCTGGTTCTTGGCAAACGAATCTGTTATATGGCCATATATGTCAGTCAGGTCTATCCCGTACTGCCAATCGCATCCGGATAATATCTCAAATAGCATTAGCAAAAGTTCCTTCTTCGGATTTTCCACAGCTTTTTCTGCGAACAGCTCTATTGAGATGCTGCTTGCGCTTAAATTGCATCTGAAGAGCCTGTCTTTCCCTTCAGAAATAAGCGTCAGGTCGTCGTCATTCCGAGTCACCTTGTAAGCCTTTACTGCTGAAAGGCGCTCGTATAGCTGGCTTGGCTTCTTCTTGGCGCTAGCGCTCACCTCAATAGCATAGTTTATTTTGTACTTATTCAGTTTCTCCATGTATAGCCCGACTGGCGATTTTGTTTATGGCTTCAGAGAACGCATCCGCGATGTCCGCATCATTTATCCTGAACCTCCTTAATTCCGAGAGCAATGTCCGTCTGTCTGCACCGTTGATTATAAACTTGTGGATCAATTCACTTAGATCCACTTCTGATGAAGTATTGATGTACGCAAGTATGTCTCCACCATCTTCTGGACCGCACAGCCTGAGAACCATGTTCTGAAGTTTCAAAGTGTCTATCTCTATCTCCATCCTTCCACCGATTATTTACTCAAGTATAATATCATATATTATAATATATAAATATATCTTTTATGTTAACAGCTTTATTAGATTGCTGTTTGTTGCCGCAAAAGCCACGTAAGAATTTGGAGCTTTCCTTATTTTACATTGTCAACGAAGGATACGGCAAGCTTTTTATTCCTTAAATTAGATTAGATTTTGGCGATCAGGGACATGTTGCACTTAAAATCACTTACTCTACACAGGTTCAAGTCATTCAAGCACGCAGAACTTCTTTTCAATGGTGGCTTTACGTGCGTGGTTGGAAAAAACGGTTCCGGCAAGTCCACAATATTTGATGCGCTTACTTTCGGTCTCGGAGTGACTTCTAGGAAAAGACTCAGAGTTAACAGTATGCGGGACCTGCTTTCAGATTCACTCAAAGCGAAGAAGGGACTGCATACGGCGTATGTGAAGCTCGCCTTTACCGGAGATGACAATATAGAGGTTACACGATACGTACGCTCCGATGGTAAGCATGCCTACAGGGTGAACGGCAGGCGCATGAGGAAGGGAGATGTGATGGAGCTGCTTGCGAAGCATGGAATAAAGTCTGATTACACTAATACGATGCTTCAGGGAGAGATAAGCCATGTTATAGAGATGAATCCTAAGGAGAGGAGGGAGCTTATAGACATAGCTTCAGGGATAAAGGAATTCGATATAAAGAAGGATGAAAGCCTCAAGGAGCTGGACAAGGTGGACCAGAAGATCTCCGAGGCAAGAGTATTACTGAATGAAAGGACAGGCTTCTTGAAGGAGCTTGGGAAGGAGAAGGAGGTTGCAGAATCGTATGTTAATTTCAACAAACGGCTTAAATCACTGAGATTCAGCTTGCTTTCAATGAAGAAGGATGCGTTGCAGATGTCTTATGATGATGCAGTAAAGAAGATGGCTGTTATAGATCAGAAAAAGAACGTTCTGAAGCAGAAATACGATGAAGTGAATAGGAAAATAGAGCAGCTGAATTCCGAAAGGCAGGCGCTTATATCAGAGATGAATGAGAGGTCCACCTCTTCCGGGGAAAGAAGCAAGAAGCTTGAAATATCCGCTGCGGAGTTGGCAAATGTAAAGGCAGAACTTTCAAACAGTGAGCAGTATATAAGCCAATGCAATATGGACATAGCGGCGCTTGAGGCTGAACGCAAAGGAATAGCTGAAAAGATCATGCTTAATTCAAAGGAGCTTGAAAGGCTGAGGGAGGAGGAGAAGGGACATGCGAAGATTGTCTCTGAACTTGATTATCTGGGATTTGCTGATGAAAAGGCTGATGAGATAAGGCTGATAAATCAGAGGATACTCGAGCTGAGCGGCAAACTGATGGATGAGCAGGAGCACGTATCAAGAGTCAATGCCGATAGGTCAGCAATGCTCGACAGAAAGGAATTTTATAAGAAGCAGGCTGAAGAATTTTCAAAATCTACCGTGTCCCTTGTTTCGGAGATGAATAAGTTCGGGGAGAGAGTTCCGGAGATAGAGTCAAGATTGAAGGAGATAGATTCGGATCTGAAAAAGCTTGATGCCGATTCTAAAGGCGTCTCTGCAACTATAGAAAAAGCGGACGAGAAGCTAATCGGACTCAGGGAGCAGAGATCCTATGCAAGGCAGAGGAATAGCCAGCTTGAGACCAGGCTTGCCTCTGCATTCAAGGAGAAGGACGGTTTCTACGGCAAGGCCGCGTCTTTGTGCACTTATGAACTTGAATATTCTGCAGCAGTAGAGGCTGCTGCGGGAGCAAGAATGGAATACTTTGTTGTAGACAGCATAGACTCTGCGAGTCGCATAATTGATTATGTAAAAAGGAATAGCCTTGGAAGGGCCACATTCATACCACTAAAGGAGATAAAGACAGTATCGCAAAGGGAAGAGACTGGAATGAGCCTGCTTGTCGACCTTGTGAAATTTGACAAGAAGTTCGGCAGGGTCTTTGAGTACATATTTGAGGATACCTTCCTTGCAGAAGACGTTGAGCAGATGAAGAAGAAGGGCATCGGAAAGCACAGATATGTCACTATTGAAGGAGAGCTTGTAGAGCGCTCTGGAATAATAAGCGGCGGATCCGGCTATGGGAAGGTGTCCGTAAGGACAATAGACATGCGCATAGATAAGTTTGAAGCGGAGAAAAAAGCCGCACGGGAGTCTTATGAAGCAATATCAGGCAGATTGTTTGACGCGAGGAAGGAAAAGATGCTGCTTGAAAGCGAGCTTAAGTCGATAAACGAGATGTCTGCGAGGCTCTCCTCAGATATAGCTATAGCGGAGAAGAAGCTTAATGACTCAGTAGCAGGTGCCAAGGAGATTGATGTTAAGGCAGCAGATATGGATAGAGAACTGGCAAGTATGGACAGGAGCAAGCTGGAGACAGCTATGGAAATAGAAAGACTGAAGACACGGCTCGCTGCAGCGGATAAGGGAAAGAGAGGCAGGGGAGCCATGGAAGAAGAGAGGAAGAAGCTTAACGAGGCGAGAAGCAATCTGGACAGGATGCGCATAAGGATTGCAGAGCTCTCGAAAGAGAATGAGATGATAAATGCCAGAATGACTGACATCGCCTCATCGATGAAGAAAAGGAACAGCGAGATAGAGAAGAGCAAGAAGGACATTAAGGAGTTTGAGATGAGGAAGCAGGTTCTTGATGAAGCACGGAAGAAGATTGAAGAGGAGATAAAGAACAGCAGCAGCGTGACCTCCAAGGCATATGAGAAGATGAGGAAGATTGAGACAGAGCTGCAGGCCGTTGGTATTGAAAATGGCAGGACTGCCGCAGAGCTTTCCGGAGCGGAGAGGGAGATCAATGAGCTCAATATAGTGAAGAGCCAGACTGAGACGCGGTTAAGCGACATAAAGGCAGAATTTGCTTCTTACGAGAATCCTGTTGAAATGGTGAATGGCAAGATAGAGGATATGGAGGCTGAAGCCAATCTCCTGAGCCTTAGGATAAAGGATCTTGGGAATGTGAATCTCAGGGCTCCTGAGATATATGATATTAAGAAAGGGGAGGTTAACGAAGCTGATGCGAAGGTTCTGACTCTTGAAGCGGAGAAGGAGGCAGTATTGAACATGATAAACGAGATTGAATCGAAGAAGCTTCAGATATTCATGGATACATTTAACGATGTGAGCAAGAACTTCACTAAATTGCATAAGCACATATTCGAGGGCAAAGAGGCAATGTTGAGGCTGAGTGACGTATCAAATCCACTACAGAGCGGCCTTGATATGTTGGTGAGCGAGGCAGGCGCTTCTAGGTCCGTAATCCAGCTCTCCGGAGGAGAGAAAGCATTAGCGGTCCTCGTGCTGCTGTTTGCCATATTCACCCGCAATCCTTCAATGATATACATGTTTGACGAGGTTGACTCCGCCCTTGACAAGGATAATTCCAGGCTGTTGTCTAAGCTGATAAAGGATATGTCCAAGAATGTGCAGTTTGTTGTAGTCAGTCACAACGACTCGCTGGTGGTTGACGCCGATGTAGCAATAGGTGTAATAAAGGAGTCTGCAGAGTCAAGTGTAGTCGGAGTTGAGATTGCAGAGTTGGCTAAGAGCAGATGATCGTTTGAAGAAGCAGAAACATGATTATACCAGTTGGTTCCTTTATGCGGTGCTTGCAGGAACTGTCATCGCATATGCTGTCATCAACAGCCTGTTTATAGGAGTAGCAGCATTTGCGCTTGTAGTCATAATATTATTTTATGAATTCAGGCAGAGCATCAAGGATGAAGGAACTAAGAGCACAGTCATAGACATAGCGAAGGCCTTGGGCGCCGTCGCCATAGTATGGTTGATACTGATAGTTGCGCTTGGAACTACACAGCCTGTCAATGTAGTTGCGAGCTGCAGCATGCTGCCTGTCCTTAATAGGGGAGACCTTGTATTCCTGCATGGCATAAGCAACATGTCGAACTTCCTTCAGAGCAACCGCATACCTGTAATCAATGTGAGCCAGAGCGAATTCAGCAACATGTATGCCAATATGAATACCGAATTCCTGGCATTCTTTGCATATTCAAAGGCGAATCCTTCAGACATAGGATATATAGGCAATTTCAGCAACTCGTCGTACGCCATAGGGCTTTACAACACACACTGCATAGATTATTACGCGTATCTTTCTGAGCCTATGGAATATGGAAGGTGTATGGTCCCTATGAGTTACCAGAGCAAAAATCTGATAAAGTACAATTATTCGATAGGCCAGGCAGTAATAAACGGTACAACAGAGCAGGCAGTTTATACCTCGTCGATTACAATAGCGAACCATACGATAATAGAGAATTATTCGAACCCAATAGTCATTTACGCAACAACGCCGCAGGATTACTTCACCGGAGACATAATACACAGGGTCGTCGCAGCGCTTAGGGTTGGCAGCTCATATTATATACTGACGAAAGGGGACAATAACCCGGGTCTTGACATTGAATTCGGCAACTACCCTATAAATGAGAGCAGCGTGATAGGGTACAGGATTGCAGGGGTTCCCGTCTTAGGATATCTGAAACTGATAATAAGCGGGCAGTTTGGGGCTGTTGCAGGATGCAACCAGGTAATGCTTAGGTAATTTCATGGAAATAATAATGGAAGAAGGGAGGATGTGGGCAAAGACCGCACATGGAGAAGCTGAATTGAACTACAGAATACGAGGTAATAACATGATAATATACCATACAGGCACTCCTGAAGAGGATAGAGGAGGAGGCGTAGCTGCAGAGCTGACCGCGCGCGCATTTGAATTTGCAAAGGAGAATAACCTTAAGATAGTCCCCGCATGCCCGTATACACAGTATTACATAAAGAAGAATAAGATAACGGAGTACTGAGAAGCTCGCATAAAAGGTTTATAAAATACAATTGGTAGTCTTATACATATGCACAAACTGGTTAACTACATACTGCTCGCATCAGCTTTCAGCTCACTCTTCCTATTTGCAAGCGCAAATGCCTATTTCAACGTCACGTACCTGAACACCACAGTGATGCTTTACAAGAACACCAGCGCGCACGTAGTCGAATCGTTCACCATACTTATGTCAAATTCATCTGTTGCGCAGTACAACCAGGACCGAAGGGCGATAAATCTCACCCTTAGCGAATGGCAGCACGTATTGAGCACCGATCTCCTCATGGAGCATATAATAAACCCGACTGGCAGCCTGCACAACGTTACGCTTCTTCCTGGACCCGTCGGATATGCGTATGGTTATGGAGGAACGGCTGTGATAACATTGGAGTATTATGTCAATAACGTGACAACAGTTCAGACCATCGCTCCGCGTGAATTTAAGTACACCTTCAACGATTCGGTTCTTAATTTCCAGCATTCGTCAAGTGGAGAGAGCCTTCCTCTGAATACCAGATTCAACATAATCATACCTAAGGGAACAGAAGCCATCTCAGTTTATCCATCTCCTGATTTCCCAAGTCCCAGCTTTACCGGCAATTATACCGGAGATACGATGTTTTCATGGTTTGAGAGCGAACCGTTGAACGAGTTCACGTTCGCATACACGCAGCAGCAGTCAATGGAGTCTGAAGTTCTTGATTATTTCAGCGGAATCTATTACAGCTATACTGATGAGATATACGTCGTTGTGGCAATAGCCGTAGCAGCGCTTGGAATTTACGCCTATACTAAATTGAGATAAGGTGGGTTTTTGCATAATTATGAGGTTAGAGTCCTTAACTTATTGGAAAAGCGAGGGAGTGCTTCCTTAACTGAACTGGAAGAGCACTCTAAGCTTGGCAAGGATCAGGTCTTATGGGCTCTGCACGGCTTGGAGAGTAAAGGCTTTGCAATGCTCCGTTATAAGGAGGGACAGAAGGTGGTGCTCAGTGCAGAAGGGAGAAAGTATGCAGAGCATGGATTGCCTGAGAGCAGGCTTCTGCGCAGAATAAGCGAATCTGGAGTAAAGGCAGGATCCCTTGATAGCGAAGAGGACAGAATAGGATTGCAATGGCTCATGAAGAAGAAGCTTGCGCAGATGGAAAATGGAATTCTGAAGATAAATGAGGCAGGAACAGCCGCGCTTAAAAAGGAATTTCCCGAGGAGCGCGTGCTGAAGAGGATTGCAGAGGGCAAAGGAGTGCACCCTGGAGATGAACTTGACTCGCTGAAGAGAAGGAGCTTGATAGAGGTTGAAAGCAGCAATGAGTTTGAGAGCGCAGAGATAACCCAGAAGGGCAGAGAGGCTGCAAAGAGCTCTGTTGAAGATAGTGATGAGATAGGTAGCATAGACCGTGAGATGATACTTAGAATGAGCTGGAAGGGCAAGAAGTTATCTGAATACGATGTATCTGCAATGGTGGAACGCCAGTTCGCAGCAAAGAAACATCCCCTTAAGCAGACTATAGACAGGATAAAGGATGCTTACACCTCCATGGGCTTCAGGGAGATATCTGGGCCGACAATAGAGCCTGCATTCTGGGTATTTGACTCTTTGTTCATACCGCAGGATCACCCGGCAAGGGACAAGCAGGATACCTTTTTCCTTGACAACCCTAAGAGCATGGAGATAGATGAAAAGAGCTACGTGAAGGAGATAAAGGAGGCGCATGAGAAGTCCTGGAAGTACTCGTGGGACATAGATAAGGCAAGACAGGGAGTTCTTAGGACGCATACTACAAGCGTTTCCGCGCGCTACGTCCATCAGGCGATTGCAAAAATACTCTCTGAAGAAAACGCCGAGGCGCTTCCACTGAAGGTCTTCTCGCTTGGCAGGCTCTTCAGGAACGAGAATATAGACTATAGGCATCTTGCTGATTTCTACCAGCATGATGGGATAATAATAGGGAAGGATCTTACGATGGCCAACCTGTTTGACACTTTGATAAAGTTATATGGAAAGCTCGGAATAAAGCTCAAGTTCAAGCCCTCCTATTTCCCATTCGTCGAACCTGCTGCTGAGTTCTATGGCTTCTCAGATGTTACAAACGAATGGGTAGAGCTTGGCGGTTCGGGAATCATGAGGAGCGAGGTTACAGGCATATCTAGGAATAAGATAAGCGTCTTAGCATGGGGAGCAGGAGTGGAAAGAGTATTGCTAATGAGCAAAAACAATGGGATAAAGTCCATAGCCGAACTCTACAATAATGGAATAGGGTTTGCAAGAGATATGAGGTCTGTGTGAATGCCAGTTGTGAAAATAAACAAAGATTACCTTAATTCGCTCATCAGGCTGAAGATAAGTGATGAGCAGCTTCAGGATCAGATATCAAAGCTTGGACTTGAAGTGGAGGATATGACAAAGGATGAGATTGCGATAGAGTTAAGCCCTGCAAGGCCTGATCTCCTTGATCCTGTCGGGATTGCGAGGGCCCTGCGTTATTTCATGCACAAGAACAACAAATTCCATTACGAACTTGATGGAAAAACTCCTGAGATTAGCATATCTGTATCCCCGGGCATCAAGAACGTTAGGCCGTTCATAGTGGGGGTGGTTGCGAAGGGTATGAAGTTTGACGACATCTCGCTTGCGCAACTCATGTCCTTTACGGATAAGTTCTGCGACACCTTCGGCAGGAAGAGGAAAAAGATAGCAATAGGAATACATGATCTTGATGCAATAGAATCAAAGGAGCTCACATACTCGCTTGCAAAGGATGAAAAGTTCACTGCCTTGAATTCCAAGAGCCAGGACAGTTTCAGCCTTATACTCAAGACAAATAAAAAGGGCATTGACTATGGCGAGGCGATAGGAAATGGGAAAGAAGGGTATCCTGTGCTCAAGGATTCCATAGGGGTGCTTGCGTTAATACCAATAATAAATTCCAGCAGGACAAAGGTGACAAAATCTACAAAGAACCTTTTTGTAGACATTACTGGAACCTCAGAGTATGCTGTTGAAAAGAGCATTGACATGCTTACTGCGATGTTCTCAGACATGGGAGCAAAGGTATTCCCAGTCACCGTCCTGCGCGGTAACTCAGGCAAGACCTATCCTTTGATGGAGACCCGTTATATCTCAATAAGCCTTGATGAGATATTGAAGAGTCTTGGAGTTGAGTTTGATTACCGAGCGGCAATATCGCTTGCAAACAAGATGGGTTATGAAGCCGCACTTGTTGGAAAGAATATACGGTTCCGCGTGCCTGAATACAGAATTGATATAATCAATGAGCAGGATATTATTGAGGATATGGCCATAGCATACGGTTACGATTATATACAGCCTGTAGGTCTGCCGAATTACAATTCTGGGGCTTTGGAAAACACAACTATCAGGAACAAAGCTCTTGAAGATATCATGGTAGGGCTTAGCTTCACTCAGGCAATGAACTCTTACCTCACTAATGAATCCTCAAATTATGAGAGAATGGATATGCGTCCTGCCAAGGGAGAGGCAGTAACTGTGACCAACTCCGTTAATTCGTCAATATCAATGGTCAGGACATGGCTCCTGCCCTCGCTTATGAATAATCTTTCTAAGTCGCAGCATGAAAAGATGCCGCATAAGCTCTTTGAGCTTGACATGGCATTCAAGGTAAAGGAAGGAAAGGTATCTGAAAGGTATCATATTGCTGCAGTCATTTCAGACACTAAGGCAAACCTTAACGATATAAAAGCAGTAATAGAAGAGATCATGTACCTGAACAAGGTAAAGTACAGCGTGTCTAAGTGCTCCCATGGCAGTTTCATTGAGGGAAGGTGCGGCGAGATAAGAGTGGGCGGAAAGAGCGTCGGGTTCTTCGGAGAGCTGCATCCGAAGGTATTGAATAATTTTGCCATAGGAGAACCAGTAGTAGCCTTTGAGGTTGACCTGCAGGAGCTTGGAATTTATTAATCTGATTTCCGGTCTTTTATGAAATCGGCTTCTTCCTTCTCAAGATTGAAGTTTTTCTCCATGAAAAGAAGCACGTTATCCTCGCCTTGCACGCTTGCACCGTTTTCCATCATCAGCTTCAGTAGAGGCATGTATCCATTCACTATCTCCTTCCTGTTTACGTGGAATATTGGAGACAGCTTTTCCGCTATTGCCTTTATGTACTGGCGTTCTGCCTTTGTTGTGCTGAGATATCTTATTACGCTAGGGAAGAGGTAAGGATTCATCGTGCTTATGTATCCTGTATTCTGCAGGCTTACGCCCCCCGACATGAGATCATTTGAATATCTAAGGTAGCCGTAGTAATTTGTCCTTGTAGCTTTATTATTGAATTTGCTTGCGAGTGCGAGAACCGCATATGCATTTGCGACATCCTTCTTTGACAGATACCTTATGGGAATATTCTGGTCTATCCACTTCATCAGCATATCCTTGTCTATCCCTGATGCAAGAGCAGCATTCCTTGAAGCAAGTTTTTTTGAGGTGAATATCTTATCAAGCACTGCGAAGGTCTCGACCTTCCTGTCCCTCATGCCCAGATTGTCAAGGAGTTCGGGGCTCGCATCGACCATCGCCTCAAGATCATTAAGAGCTGCCCTTACGTCCCCGTTTGCCCTGTTCGCCAATATATCTATGGTTGCCTTCTCCACAGAGATTATGCCCTCTTTTTTGAGAACGTCGCACATCAGCGAAACTACCTCGTTTGCGCTTGGCTTCTTGAACTCTATCCTCTCCACATGATCTCTTAGGAAGACTAATCTCCTGTCCCAATAGTCATTTGCAGTCAGTATAACAGGACACTTTGCATCTCTGAATAGTTTTGCAAGTATCCCTTCCGCTCCCCTGTCGAATCTCGAGGATATCTCATCTATCTCGTCGAATATCACTATTACCTTGCTACCGAACAGGTTCCTGGACGTTGTTGCAGGAAGAAGCCTTTTTTGCAGCGTTTCCGCATCTCGGTAATCGCTTGCATCGAACTCTATTATCTCAAAACCGTTGGAATATGCAAAAGCATGCGCTGCAGCTGTCTTTCCTGTTCCCGATGGCCCGTATATCAGTATCGGCCTTATTTTCTTTCCTGCCTGGATCGCTGCGCCGTAATCTATCAGTCTGTTTATCTGAATCCTGTTTCCAATAAGCATGTTTAGCGTTATCGGCGCATATTTCTCGCAGAATGAGGGCATGCTATTAATTTACCTGAAAGTAATATAATATTTGTCAATTAATGGTAAGTGCTGTGCTCCGATCGTCTAGTCCGGTCAAGGACGCAGGCCTCTCACGCCTGTAACCCGGGTTCAAATCCCGGCCGGAGCAATTTTCAGATGAGGTTATACTATTCCTAAGCTCTTTGCACATCGTTTTGTTTAAAGAAGAGGTGTCCATCCTTCTGAATGTGCTGCTTGTACTGCCCGATATATTCCAACGTCAGCTTGAAGAGAGGTATCCGGATAATAAGCGTATTGAGAGTATGTGCCTTTTCTGTCCTTATCATTAGCTCTCTATTGTCGAAGCCAGTGTCCTTGACGTTTACCATTTACCGCTTCTCTTATTCTGAGGCCAAGCCACCTTTGCCAATATAGAAATTAAGGTCATGCTGAGATATAGGTATTGAAGAAAAATTGGAGTTCATATAAAACTTATTTTACATATTATATATGTTTATATCGACTTTGCCATAGTGTATATTTCTCTTTTAACAATAGTAATTACTTTATCTTCATTTTCATCCAAGCTGCCGACATTATTAATAGGCCTGTATGAATGATCAGAATTATTAATAATTTCAGGCTTGTAGCTTGGTAGTACTTTATTAAAGGTTTCCAGACTGCAATTGGGATCTTTGTCACCGATAATAAATTTGGTTGTTATTTTGACATGTTTTAGGTAGCTGACATCGTTTAAATGACCTGGATTCCCATACTCGTGCAATGGGTAACCTAAAACAATGACTCCTAAAATTCCCGTTGTTTTCTGAGCTGCAATCATCGTAGATAAAATACCACCATACGATTTTCCTATCAGTACAATATCCCTATCGCCCAAATATTTTATGCATGTTTCAAGCTCCATTTTGTTAGTATTTGTATCCTTCTTAAGGCCACCATCAATATATGAAAAGTTAAACCTCAGTATAGAATAGTCAAACTTAAGAGAGTCAAACAATTTGACAAGCAGTCTATAATCCATGCCGTTATTTTCTCCGTGCGATAAGATTATGTTCAACTTCGAATTCGGCTTGAGCGAAACTACCGCATTCACGTAGTGATTGCCACAAGCTATTTTTTCCATCGTTAGATCACCATGTCTTTATTTCCGGCTCGAACCTGGGCCTAGGCATGGTTCCTGGGAAGTTGGACCTGTTCTTATTATCATAGTATTCTTTCCCAATTGCGTCAAAGAATTTTATCTCCTTGAAACCCAGTTTCTTTGCAAATAAAATTAGTGCGTTGAAGGTTCCTCCGCTATCCACTATGTCATCTACAAATACCAAGCTTTTATGCTCGTCAACTGCTCTTTGCAATATCTTTAGATCTTCTTGGTTTACGCATACCTCTTTTTTGATAGGACTGCCATCTTCGAGAATGGTCCTCCTATGTGGAGAATAGCCGATGAATACCGTATCGCTAGGCTCCCTTCCTTTCTGGGCAAATACTGAATAGGCATCACAACCTGGACTTATGCCGCTTACAGGCACAGGAGCAAGTATAAATGTCTCTTCAGGAAGTGGTACTTCTCCCCTCCACAATAATCTTCGCAATTCTCGCATATGGTAGTGGTTATCTAATCCTCTCTTGAAGAGGTCTCTGAGAAGCATCCTGCATTCGTTCCTTAATTCATCATTGCTGCTAAAATGGCCTGCCCATAGGCTGCGTATCTGCCAGTTTGGCAATTCTTGAACGCCTCGTTGCAAATATCTATGGGTAGAGTTTTCATTTTTTACTTTTGTGATTGCATCCTCTATGTGACTAAGAACCATGACTGCAGTTTGTTTTTTGTAATATTTAAATGTTTTCGGAATTTAAACAAATTTGACACAACGCTTGGCTTGCTGTCTGTGTTCCAGTAAACATTATTTATTATTGCTTTTTTATAGCTTTTCCGCTTTTTATGTATGGCGATCACATGGTGAAGAACAATACTGGGACTAATGCTGATAAAAAGAATAACAGAAGCGCGTCTGAACTTCTGACTGTTGCTGCGGAGATGTACCGCGACCGCGGATTTGGCCGTGCTACCTTGACTCCAAAAATACAGAAAAGGCTCGGAGTTAAACGGGGAGACGCTGTCCTGATAGACTTTGACGGGAAAAAAGAGGTTGCCGTTGTTGAAGATGGGTACCTGAAGGATAGGAAGAATGACTATGTAAGACTTGACACGGAGATAAGGAACCTGCTTGAGATAGTGATAGGAGAGCAGATACTCGTTTCGAAGCCGAAAATTGCAGAGGCAGCTAGCATAAAAATGCATGCTGTTCTAAGACGGCCGAGGTTCATTCCTGTTGAAACTGACTGGAGCAGCATAATCAAGAGCAAATTCGCAAACAGATACGTGCTTAATAATTCTAAGGTAAACCTGAATATGGGGATGGTTGGATTGAAAATGCGTGTAGTTGGCGTGACACCTAAAATACCAAATGCAGCGTACCGCATAACCGAGAATACGAACATTGTTTGCCTGACTGCTTTGGAATACTAGGAAAATAAAACGATTCGTTGTGCTGTTCGTGTAATATTTTCTGACATCTTCCGACATTCAGGTCGTGCATTTTTGTTGAAAGCAAAGGAATACTAGGATTTATGGTATTTTATAATGCTGGAAGGTGTATTGCTTTATTGGAGTGCCGCAACCCGTTCTAACATATGGTATTTATGTACAAACACATAATCTTCGACTTTGGCGGAGTCTTTCTGTATTTAGGTGGAAAGCATACTGGCGTGCCAAAAGATTTGGCCAGAGTCTTCAACATCTCTGAACAAAAGGCATCGGAAATCTGGAAAAACAACAAAGAAAAGTTATTGACAGGTCAAGAAACACCAAAGGATTTTCTAGCGTCGATGAACACCAAGCTTGGATTGCACCTTGATATAACCGAGTCTTACACTGCATGGAAAGCTTACAACATGACTGAAAAGGAACAGATTAATTGGGATCTGTTAGATTATGTAAGACAACTCAAAAAGAACTACAAAATCCACATGCTTACAGACACCATTGATCTTGACAGAAGCTCAGACAAATGGGTAAGCGAAGTGGACAGTCACTTTGAAAATATATTCAAATCCTACAAGGAAAAATTGAAAAAGCCAGACAAGAAGGCATTTCTCAATGCAATCGCCAAAATAGGAGCCAATTTAGAGGAATGTGTGTTCGTAGACGACTTTCAGCCTAATGTCGCTGCTGCAAATGAATTGGGAATGAAAGGAGTATTGTTCATCAATCTCCAAACGCTTAAGAGTGATTTCAAAAAATTAGGCATAGTATAACATCATTGAAGGTATACATAAAAAATGAGGATGACAGGTCTGGCGAACTTGAGCTGCTTACAAATTACGCAGGAGCAGGAGTAAGTTCTTGTTAGTAGACTATCATCGAATGCTGGTTATGATTTTAAGAACCATAAAAATCTTGGCTGGGTGTGATAAAATGCAATTTGTACAAAAACTTAAGCACGCACATGGTGTAAAATAAGCATTTGCTTTCAGAGACAGGCAGGTTTGGGGCTTGAAACAACTGGGCGTAATAGACTATGCGCATTGACGATAGTGATAATGGATAGGCGTAAGACGCCCTAGTTACGCCCCTGAACACAGTAATAAATAACTACTTATATATCTTAAATAGAATGCCATGAGTCTTCAAAAAGCATATATGTTACTTGCGCTGTTGCTCGGTACTACGATGTTGCATGCGTCTTCTAATTTAATATACGCCAATATCACAATAAACTGTCCTTACTCACTGCATTTATCCACCTTGCCAGTATATCCTGACATTGGAAATATACATATAAACTATACAGCACAGACCACTTCAACATGTGGGATACCTGATTTGAACGGCTACTTTTCTCTTGCTGAAAATGGCAGCACTGTGTTAAATTACTCGCAGAATATTAGCAACCTGAATCAAATAATTCGGACTATAAACCTGGCAATAGTGGCGAACTCCATTCCAATAGGCAATTATACTGCGAAAATTTACCTGCACAGCAATGGGTTCCAGAATCAGAATACTTCAGAATTTCAACTCCTCGCACCGGCACGTCTTATAATAACTAATCTCTCCTTAAGTTCTGCAAACCTAAATACCCCTCTCTATGTTTATCTTACCTTAAAAGATTCTGGTTACTATGCTATTAATTCAGTCTCTCTAAACCTTTCAATAACCAAGTCTTCCGGAACAAAAACGCTTGTTTATCATCTGTCACAATTACTAAACCCACTATCTCCATCAGAGAGCGAGAACACCATAGTTATAGTGAATAATGCTACTGCACTTCCTGGCAAATATACTGTAACAGCAAATCTTTCATATGTCTCTAACACCGTACCAGAAAATTATGTCTCAAATTCAGTATCTTATGTGATAAACGCAGTACAAAACCATCCTTCCGTAGGGCCAGTACCTACTGCTTCAGCAGGATATCTCCAAAACGCAACAGTATTACAGAGCACAAAACAGATACCAGGCATATCTATAACTTCCATGCCGATATATGTCACAACAACCTCTGGGCAGCAGGTATCATCAATATTAGGGCTTACTGGGCAGGATAATCTAACAGCATATCTGAGCGTGCCTCAGGAATTTTCCAATACGTTACTCTTTTCTTCAAAAACTATTACATTATATAAAAACAGCACCCAGTACGTACAGCTTGTATTTAACTCTTCAGGCATTCCCAGCGGAACATACATAATCCCATTGAACATAACAGGCATATCTGCTTCTGGAAAGATTGTAAAAATAACCACTTATTCCAAATTCGTATCCTACCCCAAGAGTATACAATTTAATAACCTGCCTGTCTCCATCTCCACGCAGGTACAATCATTCGATTCGTTTTCTACAGCGCAGGCAACGATATCTATAAGTTCTCTTAAAAATACGACAATAAAGAATGCAACGTTATACGCACAGATTCCGCTACTCGTAGGAAACCTCTCGCATGTCCGCGCGTACGGCATGCCAAATAACGTATCGATGACAAAGCTTAGTTATAATATAAAATGGAATGTTCCGGTCCTACCTCCAAATCAAACACTCTACGCTTATTACTCAATAAACAAACTACAGAGCCCTCTGGCATTAGATAATGTACAGACTGTTTTCAATGAGCCTTCAACAGCATCAAATTCTAGCATAATGAAAATAGTTAGGATAGATGCACCGAGCTTGTATCAGAATGCGAACGGTACGGTAGATGTGTTTGCGTTATATACCGGAACCGTTGCTGCGCAGATAAAGTTCATGCTTTCTGGAGGGCAGAACCTGCAAATATTAAACCCTATCGCTTATGTAAATGCCACACCGAATGAATTGGTAAGCCATAGTTTCAACATACACGCTTACAATGCAACCGGTACAACTATAGCTCAGCTTGCAGTTTCTACAACAGGTGCATCATACAATGAAACACTGCCATTAATCGTACTACCGAGCCAAGCCACATATACTGCACAGCAGGTGTCAGCATATCCTCTAATATCGTTTATGCTTGCAAACAGACAGTATGTACTTTTTACACTATCAATTCTAATCATAATAACGCTTTTTTACCTAATCTTACGGTCCATACTGGCTAGGCATGTAAATCAGATAGATCCGGAGGACAGACAAAGAATAATAAGATTACGCGATAGAATTAAGCGGAGCGAGATTGATAGTGATGTCAGATAGTGTATACCTGATCAGGATATCTTCACAAAAAGGTGGCGTTGGTAAGACAACTGTTGCCGTTAATCTATCTGCTCTGCTTTCCATTATGGGCTATAAAGTACTACTTTACGATACTGATTTTTCAAATCCTAGCGTGGGGTTTCATCTCGGACTTGAAGATGTCAATATAGGCATGCAATCAGTCATTTATAGAAGGACCAAATTACAAAATGCAACAGTAGTCCATGAACCAAGCGGAATGCACGTTGTACCATGTGAGCTTAACGCGAAGAGCCTGCTAACCAATGCAGAACATTACCAATTATTCAAGAACGACATCATAAAAGCAGGCTATGATTTCGTAATCGCAGACACTCCCCCAGGGCAATTCGACAGTGAATTAACTGGTTTCTATGATGAAGCTGTTATATTAACTACTCCAGATCTCCCTGCTCTTCAAAGCGTGCTGAAGCTTGCTGCCAGATATGATAAGGCCAACCTTAAGCATTCACTGATTATCAATAGGGTTAAACATAAGAATTATGAGATACCGATGCGAGACATAAGTGGCATATATGGCAAGAAACCAGACGGCATGTTCCCTGAATCCGAACTTGTTCCGATAAGCATAGCCAAGCACATACCTGCAGTGATGCTGAATTCTAAAGATCCGTTTTCCAAAGCAGCAAACACGCTAAGCGAAAAATACGTGTACAAGACAGAGAATCCTGCATCTGAAGGAAGGATGCCGAAGCGCAGTCTGTTTAGGGCTTTGCTCAAATTACTCTTTGGCTGAATAAAGTAGTTTACATGCATAAAATGAAAAACCTGTTCAAGTATGCTATATTATCTTTACTTATAGTTATCCTACCAGGATTCATTGTATACGCTTATTATACAAACAATACATATGCATCTGTTAATAGCTCCTCGAATACACTCTTAAATCAGTCTTATAATTCAACCATTACTGTCAGAAATTCAACTAACTCAGCACCTAACTCCACAGTTGCAACAAATCTGACGAATGGGACAGCACTTACCCAAACATCCGGATTATGTTACGGATTAAACGAAACTATATCGAGATACTATAAAAATAACATGGTTTATATTGAAAACAATTTTTCGGGAAACTTATATTCTGAACTTAACTCAACTGTTCCAATAAGCACGCCGCAGCTTCAGAATCTAATCAACTCTTCAAAATGCAGTATTGCACCTGCAGCGCAAAACGTAATGATTGAGGACTACAACCTAACAATACCTTACGGATATCTATCTAATAAAGGCAGAGATGTCGGTGCAGGTACGTCCAGCCATTATGCAATATATATACAGAATGGAAGCATACTTCGCTTATATAATATCTCCATCACAAAAGCAGTTCCGAATCTTGAGGTTAAATTAGGCAGAGTTATAATCAATTCGTCAGAGCCTGTTGAAAACGTGCTTGTCAGCCCGTATAAAACCTTTGGATCAGCAGTATATCTTACTAATAGCTATAATCTTAACGCTAGCCTTTCAAGTTCAATATCCGGTAATACAGGGATTAACTATTCGTACAAAATTTATGTAGGAGGTGTATTGAAGGATGGTGGAAACATATCTGCTATTTCAATAAACAAATTGGTATCTTTTTCAAATATACCAAGCACCGAATCAAGTGAGATAGTATTTGAGACAAAAGGGAACAGTAACTATTCAGCTGTCGATCCTACAGTATACTACACAACTGCAAATACAAACCTTGTCATATCTAGTAGTACTATTCTGGGAAGCGACCTTGTTTGCGGTTCACTTACTATTAACTCAGGGATAACGCTAACTACAGATGGATATGACATACTCTGCAGTAATAGTGTTATAAACAATGGCGTAATATCTACCGGACATAGCCCGAATGGAGGAGCAGGTAGTGGAGGAGCTGGAGGTTCCTATACAAGTTCTTACGCAGGCTCAGGAGGCGGAGGTGGAGGAGGTGGAGGAGGCGGTGTCCCAGGTTCTCCAGGTTCTACTCCAACATTACCTTCTATTACAGGTTCACTAATCCAAACATGGTACGGCGGGCCATTTGTAAACTATGATTCAGGTGCAGGTGGAGGAGGCGGTGGTGATGGTTCAGGAGATCTTGGAGGAGACGGGGCGTACGGCATATATATACAGGCTAATTCAATCACTACAGGAACCATACAGGCTTTAGGTAGTGGTGGCGCTGGCACTACCGCTACTGCAGCAACAACAGGAGGAACAGGTGGAGCTACGGCAGGTACTGCCGGTGGTTCAGGTGGAAGAGGCGGTGGAAAGCATTCGTCATCAGGTGGTGGAGGAGCAGGCGGTGGATTTGTACTTCTTGCATATAATGGAGTAGGTACTGCTCCGTCTACATCAGGAATAACTGTTTCAGGCGGTACAGGCGGTAGTAGCGGCTCTGCAGGAGTGGGAGGAAATGGAGGGAATGGTCAAATATATGTGTTTAATTATGGCACAAGTCCTCCAATACTCGTTCTTCCTCCCATACCTTCTGTAAGCTTATCAACCTGCCCATCTACAACTGTTATGCAATCAGGCCAATCAGTCTCATGTACTGCTACCGTAAGTACAGGGACAGGTCCGTATACCTATAATTGGATAGTATCAAACAGCATAACCGATGCAGTAACGGCAAATATGCTGTTTACAGGAGTATCGGCAACCAGCAATACTTTCACGTATACAACAACTAGCGCAGACGTGGCAAATTCGCCTGAACAGTTTAATGTGATAGTGACTGATTCAAGCCCAACAACATTCAATTCGATTTATTCATCTACGTTCGGAATAAGTCAGGGCTTAACCACTCCAACAATCAGCCCTTCCGACCCAGCAATAGATTCAGGTCAGTCTGTAACTTTCAGCAGCACATGGTTAGGAGGAACCTCAACATATGGAGCATCTTTATATTCTTCATCAACCTCAACCTGCAACCAGCAGTCCACTTTAGTTGAACAGGAAATCGGACTGTCATCAACTTCTGCAACATTTTCTTCTGTAAGCCCAGCCTCAAACACGTATTACTGCATATTTGTAACTGAGAACAACATATATTCGCCTTCCATAGGTTCTACATTGTCCGATACAGAAGATGTTCGGCAATTAGCCTTCTCCCCTTCAGGCACCTTTGCATATGTAACAGATCCTCTTGGCAACAATGTAGTAATACTCAACACAGCAACCAATGCAGTAACAGGCGCAATAACTGCGGGCTTTAACAGCCCAGAGGGAGTCAGTATAGCTCCTTCAGGCACATATGCATATGTAGTTAACACAGGTGCTCCGACAAATATAGTAATAATAAATACTGCTACAAATGCAGTAACTGGAGCAATAACTACAGGTTTGAATCTTCCATACAGTGTCGCATTCTCCCCTGACGGCTCATATGCATACGTGGCAAATTACAATAGCGGCACCGTATCTATTATCGACACAGCAACCAACTCAGTGACAGCTTCAATATCCAGCGGCTTCAGTAGTCCAACTTCAGTATCATTCTCCCCTTCCGGCACCTTTGCATATGCATCAAATAATGGTAATTTTAATGTAGCAATAATCAATACAGCCACAAATGCAGTAACAGGTTCAATAACGACAGTTTCTTTTGACCCAACAGGCGTGAGCATAGCTCCTTCAGGAACCTATGCCTACGTAACATCAGTATCTTCTAATACATATCTAATAGATGTAATTGATACAGCGACTAATACCATAACTCAGGCTTATTCTTCCTCGGCAGTTAAAGACCCTCAATACGTTGGAATCTCCCCTGATGGTTCATATGCATACGTATTAGAATGCACTCTTATTAATCCTCTAACTAAACTATGCTCTACTTACTACTTAGGAATTGTCCAAACTAATGTCCAAACTACAAATTCAATAAACAGTGAAGTAACGGTAAATCCGGCTTTGTCAGTTCCAATCCTAATCTCATCTCCAGTATTGCCGGCCAGTCTTGGATCAGGCAACACAATAACCTTTACAGCTTCATGGACAGGAGGAACGCCTACATACACTGCCAACTACCTAATAGTAAACACAGTAACAGGAAACCTAGTGGCAAACATGCTCTTTACAGGAATATCGGGAACCTCAAACAGCTTTGCATGGACAATACCAAGTGCTGATTTGGGTAATACTGTGCAAACAAATGTAATAGTAACAGACTCAGCGTACAGCCCAGAAACAACAAATTCAATAAAATCCGGAACACTTACAATAGTGTCTGGTTCTAATACCTGTTCTTTTACAACAAGTAACTCTGTAATAAACTTTGGGCTTATAAATCCTGGAAACGTTATTGCAACACAAAATGCAATACTCATAACAAATACTGGAAATACTCCTTCAAATGTGCTCCTAAGCGGAAATTCGTGGGCATTTGGAACAAATACTTTCGGAGTCACAAATACGGTTTGGTCATGGTCCATAAACGTACCATATATTACTGCGAATGCATTAACATCTACAGAATACGATACCGAAGTTACTTTAGGCGCATCGAACAGTAAAGATATTTATTTTGGAATAGGAATCCCAGCAGGCGAAGCTCCTGGAACATACTCTCAAACTATAAACATAATCTCTTCATGCTGACGAATATGTTCGTATATCTTGCATGCTTACAGGCACATGTTTAATGTTTTCAGAGCTTGCAATATCGCACCTCTTTCAAGTGTGGAATGAACTCAGACCATAAATTCTTTTTCTGAGTAGATGTCACTTATGCAGCGTAATTAAGAGCATAACAACAGAGGCAAAAGGTGCAAAGTATAAAGTTAATTAGAAAAATTTGAAGGAATATATGAAAGGTAGGAGTGCTTTGGAAGCTTACTTTAGAAGCATTGGCAACTTCCTAGTTACCTGCGTCTGCTGCTTTTCTTTCTTCTTCTGTACAAATAGTACGAAACTGCCACAATTACTACTATGATCACTACTGCAGTTATTATTGTTGGGAGCATGTTTGAAGGATTAAACGTCACCATTATGAGTTTTGCAGTGCCCAGTACTATGCTCGCTCCGCCAGCATTTGTAGCTGTGCCTGACGCATATGCAGTAGCGTAGCCGCTCCAGTGGCTGCTGTTCGTGTCAAAAAGATATGCTGTCCATGATGGAGAATATGCAATAACGCTTATGGTCAGATTAGACTGCGCAGGTATAGTTCCGTTAAGCTCTGAGAATACAAGGGTTGGAGGGGCTTGTGAACCACTGAAATTTGGAGGCACTATGTAGAAACTTACAGGATATGCAAATTTGTTGACAAGTGTCCAGTACTCAGTATGTGAAGAGCCCGATGATAGAACGTAAACAAGATTACCTTCAAATTCTCCAAAACCTCCGGATCCTAGAGCAACAGTTTGGTTGCTTGTCTTATTTGAAGTAATGTTAGAGGTTGGATTGGTGGCAAGTTTTCCTGTTTGGTTAGCTGCTGTCACCATCACAGATAACGTACATAGTAGAAGTACCGAAACAAGCAGTTTATTGCCCACGTTATCACGTTAGTATTGTAAGCTTTAATCAGTCAACAACTCGAGATTACGTTAATAGTTTGAGAGTATGTTCCAGGAGCTTCGCCTGCTGGGATTCCTAAACCATAGTATATATCATTTGAAGTTGTTGTGGTTACTACTATTTTAGTATCCGTAGTAGTTCCTGTAAGAGGAGTTGCTGAAGCATAGGTGGTTCCGGAAGTTGGACTCCATACAGTATTAGTAACGCCGAACGTGTTTGATGCAAACGCCCAGTTGCTTCCTGAAGTAAGTATGTTAGATCCAATGTTTCCTGTGTCACTTACTGTAATGACATTGTCAGTCGGTATAGTATTTCCTGGGAAAAGGCTGCCAAAATCAATTGCAGTATTGCTTACTGTGAATGAACAATAACTGTTTATTGTTACTGAAGCGGAAACCAGATCGGTAGTGCCAGTAGCCAATACTATTCCTGCTACCAACCCAAAAATAGCTAATATTGAAAGACCTGATGCCAACTTTGACTTCTTGTCTAAGAATGCTCCTTTCATGCGTATACACCAACTATTAGATAACTTATAACGTTTTAGCGTACAGTATATTTAAAATACCCACACCTGAACAGTAGTTCTGGTGCGTTTTGGTTATTTCCTGTTCCTCGTCATGTGTAGCTAAAATTCCACAAATACGAAGAACGTGTAAATTGGTAGTTTGTTGCCTGCTTTTAGAATTGTTTCCTTATGTAATTAAGAACCATAACCGCAATTTGTTTTTGTAATGTTTAAATGTTTTCGGGATTTAAACGTGATTTGACACAATGTTTAATAATTTAGTATACGACGTGTTGCGTTGTTTAACATGCGATTAAAACCTGAAGTGGAACAGGATAGCCGTAACAGAAGACGCATAATGTTAGACGGATTTATTTTTACAGCTTATGGTGCTGTTGCAGGAGGAGTGGTAACGGCTTTCGGAACAGGAAAATCAGGCATTGATAGCCTCTCTCCTGAAAAACTTTTCGAAGGAATAGGCACAGGGATAGTCATCGCAGGAGCAACTGCAGCGATAATCATTTTCAAGGAGCGGAAGGAATTGCAAAGGCAGGAGTAAGTTCTTGTTAGTAGACTATCGTCGAATGTTAGTTATAGTTTTAAGAACCATAAAATCTAGGCTGATTATGATAAAATGCAATTTGTACAAAAATTTAAGCATGCATATAGTGCAAATAAGCATTTGCTTTCAGAGACAGGCAAATTTGCAGCGTCTGGTGCATTCATAAGCATGGCAGATGCAGGAATAGGCAGTGTGATGTAAAATGTTTAAAAGCACCAGTATCACTTCCAAAATTGGCGAGGCAACAATTACCCATTATGGAGGAAGTAATGAATTGCATGAAAGAATTGACAGCTTCTTGCAAGCTATGGACAGAAGATCTGGAAGGTTATTTGATTTGCCTGCCAAGATAAACATAGGTATTGTTTCTAAAGAAAGTAGTATTGGCAGGGGCGCGTTTACTTCAGCATCTAAAACTGAGTATAGAGGTATAGATAAACCAGTAGATTGGGAGGTAAAGCAAATTGGCAAGGATAAGGTAGTGTACTATGTGCCAAAGCGTGATGGATACATCTTAGTAGATAGGAAAGATGAAATTTTAGATGTCAAGCTTCTCATGGATGTGGATTACCGGATTTTCACTGTTGGGGTTTTGGAATTAATACAGCTTGCCACTACGAGACCGGTAATTCATGCAATAACAATAAACCATGGTTCTGAAGGCATACTGGTTAATGGCGATTCGGGGAAGGGCAAAACAACCTTGTTGTTGCAACTGATAAATGCAAAGATGCCGATACAGTTAATATCTGAGGACAGAAGCATGATAGAGAATGGCAGGAGCTATTCCATAAGCACTCTTGCGCAGATAAGGAAAAACGCAGGAAGATATGTAGGTCTAAAACTAGATATTGACAGATATGTGGAGATGTCAGCTTATCTTTCGGTCAGAGATATGTCTAACAAGATAAGCATAGTAGTGCATCCGGTTTTTAACTTGGAAGAGAGATATGAAATTGCAGGAATTTTGCAGAATTCTTTCAAACCGCTGCACAGAGATTGGTTCATGCAGGTATTCACAGATAAAGAAAGAGATGATATGTTACAAAGCAAGCTAGAAGGCTTGAAGCAACTGCCTTCAATAGGCCATGAGTTTCATTATTCTACAGACCCTAGTATCACATTAAAACTTTTCAAGGGCATTTTGAGGGATTGAATGCTAAAAACAATACTCTTTGACATTGGTGGAACGCTGATTGATAACGAGAGTTGGAAGAGTACTGTGGATCGTGCAGCTTATAAAGCAATGATTGATTTTGGATTTAATATAGGCGCCGAAGAGTTCGCTGAAGCATTCAGCAGAGCCGTAAATGATTATGATCAAGTGAATAATAAGAGTCAGAAGATGCACGGTGGCATGGATTTTGTCATGAGAAGGCTGGGGAAATATCTTGGAATAAGCCTATCTGAAGAACAGGAAAAACTGTTTAAAGATAAGATGGAGCGACATAGGCTTGATAATATCAAATTGCTTGACAGTGCAGATGCAATACTATCAGATATGGCAAATAAATATGATATGTATGTGGTCAGTAGGGGAGAAGGCAGGATTGTAAGAGCAATGCTTAAGCGTCTTGGCATAGATTCTTATTTCAAGGATATTTTTATAACAGGCGAGATGCAAGCCGACAAGGAATCTGGAAGGATGTTCAGGCTTGTGATTGAAAAAACACATATTGAACCCAAAGAGACCGTAATGATAGGCAATGAATTGGAAGCTGATGGTGCGTGCATGCAGTTCGGCATTCCGTTTTGTTTTATTGATAGGCTAGGTGTGAATCCTGATAAAGGCTACACATTTAGAATAGGCAATCTTGACAGTATAAACAATATATTGAACTTCTTGAATGAGAATATTGAGATGAAATGCAAACTCTGCAATGTAAATGTAGTGGTAAACGAGATCTTTTGCGAACGATGTAAGGGTGTATTTAAATCAGGTATCCTCTCCAATCCAGAAAAATATGCCCTTGTTAAAGAACTAAGCTTATATCTGAAATGGGAATTAAACGACACCATAGAGAATATTATGATAGGCCCTATCCTGGTAAGAAACGAGTGGCTTAAGAAATTTCCAGTAACGGAAAAGGAAATCGTAGAATTCTATGAAAACAGCCGAAATTATATATTTGACCTGGCCATTGCCCATCTCTCTGATGATTGGAGCAAGCAGGATAATGAAATCAACAATTACGCACTTGTCGAGAATTATGAAACTGTCCTTGACTATGGCTGCGGCCTTGCAAATAGCGTTTTTACGCTTGCTGGAAAAGGTTGTAGAGCCACATGTGTAGATATATCAGATTCACTTCTTAACTATGTTAGATGGTACGCATCAAGGAAAGGAATTAACGTTGAGATTAGTAAGAGTATCGATACAAAAAGAGATTTTGACTTTGTGATATGCACAGATGTGCTTGAACATGTTCCTAGACCAATCGATATGCTTTCTAAACTTGCAAATTTGGTAGAGAATGGAGGTGCAATCGCTCTCACCACGAGATTTTTTAGGGAAGAGCATATACTGCATCCAATGCACTTGGCAACAAACAGCAGTGCAGAACAGGCCATTAGCACTTGTTTAAATGACTATGGATTTGTCCTTGATAAAAATGGTAGCAGAGGCTTGCAGATATGGAAGAAGACAAAATAGATGTAGCATTCTTATTGAGAGGCATGCCGGGCATAGGTCATGTGAGCCCTGGCTACGCTTTGGGGGAGGAACTGACAAAGCATCGCTTAAAATGTGCATATATCAGCTATGCAAATGGACTTGACTTCCTACGCAATTTCAATCTTAAGAACATATATGAAATAAAAAAACCTGAAAAAACAAAGTCAAGGGTGCCTTGGAAGGACATGTTTGAGTTATGTGACGATGTTATACCATTGTTGCAAAAGTTGGCACCAAAAGTTGTCGTTGTGGACGGTGAGATTGATTCGCTCTTCATGCTGAAGAACCTTGAAGTAAAATTGGTCCATATATGTACACCTTCTTATATAGAAGGCGATTCCGGAGTTTATAGAAGATACGCACATATCAGCAAGGCTATGCTCAGGCAGCCTGACCTTACCATAGTGCATGGAATTTTAATGAACAAGTCAATAGGAAATGTGCATTTCGTTGGGCCAATGGTACGCCAACTTCCTGATAGTAAGGTAACAAAAAGAAATGTGCATAAGAAAATCACTATATGCATGACTGCAAGCTCTGATGCTTCCTTGATAAAAATGTCGGAGAAGATAGCAAAAAAACTTTCAAATCAAGGATATGAGGTAGGACTGATAGGGCAGAAAAGACAAATGTGGGAATTTGTTAAAGAACCAATGTTATCATTTGCAGACTCTAGTGTAGTAATTGTGAATGGCGGATTGGCCGTTATTGAAGAAACAGTTATGCTTGGAAAACCAATAATTATCCTGTCAGATGGCGATCTTGAAAAGGAAAATAACTCCAAGATAATAGAACGTATGAGACTAGGCAAAGCGTTTAGTATAAACAGCGCAGATTCTGCAAATAGGATTATTGATTATATAAAGAGTATAAGCAGTAGCAAAACAGAAATCAATATCAAAAACGGGACTGGAGATGCAGCTAGTCTTATTTTGAAGATTATGCATAAATAGACGTATTCATATGTAGTACAGGAATAGGCAATATGATGTTCGGCATGCATGGGTCAGTTTTGAAGAAAAGATAGTGTATATCGCTTCCGGGGCTGTTCTGGGTGGTGTGACACTTGGCACAGCCGTATTCAAGGATCTGCAAGGGAAGGACAGGAAGAAGTAGTTCCTTGCAGTACATGCCTTGTAAATGCCAATATGCAGATGCCGCCTTTTAAAGATTTGCCGAAAAGTATATGAACTAAGAAGCATATAGTATAACTGAAGGATTTTCAGAAAGTAAGTTATTTCTCATCCTAAAATCGGAACAGAGAGGCCAATAATCTAAAGTTGTACATTTGAATTATTTAAGGATTTCAATTGGCTTCTTGATTTGAAAGTTAGACAGCGCTTGCTTCTGAGATTCTTCATAACATATAATTATGTGCGAGAATAGCAAGCAAGACATAGCATAGTAAGAGATGGCTTGCTTTAGTAAAGATATAAAAACCTTGAGTTATACATAAACTTACAGAATTTTATTCAAAGCACAGCGATGGCTTTATACGGGTCTATTTATGAAGACAAATCTTGAGAACAAGTTAATTGCCATAGTAAGAGTAAGAGGAACCTTAGGAGTAAGGCAGGAGATAAAGGAGACCATGAAGAGAATGAATCTCAACAGGGTAAACAGCATGATCCTGCTTTATGGGAACAGGTCGAATATAGGCATGATAAACAAATGCAGCGACTTCGTCACCTACGGAGAGATAGACAACGATACGTTGGAGCTTGTTGCAAAGAGAAAGGATATGAAGGTTGAGAAGGCAGATATTGAGAAAATTTCATCAGGAAAGAAGAGCCCGAAGGAGGTAATTGCAATGCCAATAAGGATGCACCCTCCTAGAAAGGGATACCGCAGCATAAAGCAAAACTATAAGGCTGGCGGTGACCTTGGATACAGGGGCGCTGAAATAAATGCATTGATAAAGAGAATGGCATAAAGTGTTTTTATGGTATTAAGGATTAAGAAAAAGAGCAGGAAGTTCCTCGGAAGCAGGAGCTGGGGCGTAGGAAACATAAAGAACGCAAGAGGCTCTGGAGACAGAGGAGGCACAGGAAGGGGAGGAACAAAAGGAAAGTGGACCCATACAGTAGTATATGAAAAGGATTCTATTAGGAAGGTTGGATTCGCTCCTTGGAGGAAGAAGAATTATTCGGAGATAAACCTTGAGGAGATATCGAGGAATATTGAAGAACTCAGGAAAGGCAATGAAGTAATGCTTCGTAATTACAAGGTACTTAGCAGAGGAAGCATAAGCGTACCTGTTAAGATAACAGCAAAGGCATTTTCCAAGAAGGCAGAAGAGAAGATAAAGGCAGCAGGAGGAGAAGCCATAAAGCTTTAGTGTATACATGGAAAAATTAAGTATTGCTTTTTATACCGACACTTATCTGCCCAATGTTGATGGTGTCGTAACTTCTATAATAAATTTCAGGAAGGAGCTTGAGAAAAGGGGGCATAATGTTTATGTGTTTGCCAGCGCAAGCCCTAGGAACAAGAAAGAGTATTCAGATAAGAAGACCTTCCTTTATACAGGGCTTAGTTTCAAACCATATCCGCAGTATAGTATTGCTATATTCCCGTACAATTCTGCCATAAAGCTCAGGTCTCTTGGAGTAGACGTTATACATGCGCAGACGCCGTTTGCGATGGGATTTTCCGGACTTATGGCTGGGAGAATGTCCCAAACGCCAGTAGTAGGATCATTCCATACGTTTGTGAACAACAGGTACATTGTGGAGCATTATTATCCGAAGAGCAAGCATGTGAAGAAGATTGCAAGCAGTTACATGAAGAAATACCTACGCTTCTTCTATAGGAGATGCGATGGTGTAATAGCGCCATCAGTAACTGTGGAAAATATGCTTTACAAGAGCGGCATAAGAGATGTTTCAGTTGTGCCTAACAGCATAGACATATCCAAGTTCAACAACAAAGTAAGTGGCAGCAGGGTAAGGAAAAGGTATGGAATAAAGGAAAGAGACAAGGTCATACTATATGTGGGCAGGCTATCCGCAGAAAAACGGATAGAAACGATGCTCAAGGCATCAAAGCTCCTCATGACCAAGGATGACCATGTAAAGGTGGTGATTGCAGGCAAGGGCCCGTCTGAAACGCATTACAAGGAACTGGCGCATAAATTAGGCATAGCAAGCAAGGTGCACTTCATAGGGTTCGTAAACCAAAGGACCCTCCCCGAGGTGTATGCGTCTTCGGACCTGGTATGCATGCCGTCCACATTCGAAACTCAAGGCATAGTATCCATAGAGGCGATGGCCTGCGGAAAACCAGTAGTCGGAGCAGATTATCTCTCGACAAAGGAGCTGATAAGGAACGGTTTCAATGGTGAAAAGTTCCGTGCAGGAGATTACAGGCATTGCGCCCAGAAAATAGATAAGGTTTTAAATGATACTAAACCTTATATTGTAAATGCAATTGATACAGGACGCAGTTTCTCTTCGGAGAAGATGACGGACAAACTGATAGATGTTTACAAACTACTTTTGTCAAAACAGGCGATAGACTGAGCGGAATAGAGAACGGAAACGATAAAGCTGCTGCAGAAGCAGCACCGGCACCTCACAAAGATGAGAAGAAGAGCAGGTTAGACGAACTCAGGAATGAGATTGAAGTTGAGAGGAAGAAGGGAGCTTCGATAGCCAATATCATAAGGGCGACGAAGCGCAGGATGCTTTACAAACTTGATGAAAAAGCAGCAGTGTCTAAGCTTGCACAACTCAGCCATGAAAAGACAAAGGACATAAGGTACCTTAGAAAGAGAAAGAATGATATTGATTTCAGGATATCCACAGAAGCATTCACTCTCGATGCTGAAAGGGATCTTATCAGGAAGAGAAATGCGATTGAGAAGGAGCTCAGCGAGGCTACGAAGAGCTACAGGCTGAAGAAGAAAGTAGAGTTCATAGACAAAAGAATAGAAGAAATGAACAAACAGATAGAGACGATGGTTGTACAGCTTAAGGATTCTAACAAGAAGCTCGATGATTATTACAACGAGATGAGAAGGATAAGCGGCAGCGAGAGGAGGAGAAGAGAGCCACAGCGTGGGGACGACAGGCACTCCCAGAAGCCGCAAGAAGTAAGCATTGCAGACATCGCCATAATAAACAAAGAAGAAAGTAAAAAAGAAGAAGATAGTTCGGTGATGAATTGAAAGTTACATTCCTAGGCGCTGCCGGTGAAGTCGGCAGAAGCTGCATAATGGTAGAAGAAGATAACACGAAAGTGATTCTTGACGCAGGCATAAAGCTCGGCAAGAAGATAGAATTTCCAGTATTGGATAAAGAGATGTTGAAGAGCGTAGATGGCATTATATTGAGCCATGCGCACCTCGACCACAGCGGATACCTTCCGCACATATACTCTATGGGCTACGAAGGTTTTGCATTCGCAACAAAGCCAACGTTTGAGCTTACTAACGTGCTTATAAGCGATTATATGCGTATTTCAAACCCTGAAGATGTTACAAAGCAGGGGCTTGCAAATATGACTAAGAAGCATAAGATAGTAGAATATGGCAAAGAATTCAAGATAAATAACCTTAGGTTCAGGCTGCTAACCGCAGGGCATATCCTTGGAAGTGCGATGATAGAAGCATCATCAAGCAAATCAAGGCTGCTGTACACAGGTGATTTCAACCTTGCGGTAAGCAAGCTCCTTGAACCAGCGTCGAACCTTGGGCTCAAGGCAGATACGCTCGTTACAGAGAGCACTTACAGCGGAAAGGATGATATATTCAAGCCTGAGAAAGCCACAATGGACTTGATGGTAGGCAGTCTTAATGACACGATAACAAGAGGAGGAAAGGCAATAGTGCCTAGTTTTGCCGTGGGAAGAGCGCAGGAGATACTGCTGCTCCTTGATGATTATATGAAGTCGGGAAGGCTGCAGAAGGTGCCTATATACATAGACGGTATGATAGGGAAGGCGATGCGGATACATAGGCATAATGTCATATACTGCAGGGATGAACTGCAGAAAAGGATTCTGATGAACGACGACGATCCGTTCAAGAGCAGCAACTTCAACGTCATAAAGACTAGAGGGGAGCGTAAGAACATAATAAACAGCAGCGAATCAAGCATAATAGTAACTACAAGCGGCATGCTTACAGGAGGCCCTGTGGTAAACTATTTGCAGACTCTGGGAAAGGATGCGAAGAATAAGATTATCCTTGTAGGCTATCAGGCAGTAGGCACTCCTGGACGGGAGCTGTTTGATGGCAAGAAGGAGATACAGATAGAGGAAAAGACGATAAAGGTAGGACTGGAGGTCAATACTTACCATATATCAGCACATGCGGATAGGCCGCATCTGGTTAACTTCGTAAAGTCCCTTAAGGGATTGAAGAACGTGTATGCCGTACATGGGGAGAAGGTAAAGGCTGACGAATTTGTAGATTACATCAACAAAGACCATAAGTTCAATGCCGTTGCACCTGAACAAGGCTCCTCTTACAGCGCCTGATTAAGCATATTTGTTTTTCAGGTGCCTTCTGTAAAGTATGAACCCCACTACGAGAATCACAAGCACGACTAACATAATAATAGTGTTTGTTGATATTGGCAATTGAAAATATCCTGA
>DAHUYR010000018.1 GCA_027315135.1 Microcaldota archaeon | reverse complement strand
TTGATTCTGTCCAGAAAGCCATTTTGCCATGTTATCGTCTGAGATAGATCAGAGCATAGAGACCCCTGGTGGCGTTGGTCGCCTTGCCAGGGGTCAAATTGGCTTCCAAATGTTATGGCGTCCCCTAACCTAATCTTATTTCCTTTTTCACCAAATAGCCGTATCGCTATCACTTTTTCCCACTCTCAACTAAATCAATAGTTAAGAATGACAATGCGAATTGCATCCTGGATGAGTGAGGATCTATGCTTTTTTAACGTTCTTTGCACGTGTTCCTCTTTCGCCAGCTTCGACGTCGTATTCTACAGAATCGCCTACTGCAAGCGTTGCACCGCCTTCTACTGCGGTCTTGTGGAAGTATGTATCATTACCATCTTCGCCTGTTATGAAACCAAATCCTCTTTCAGGATTAAACATTTTTACTTTTCCTTTCATTTTATCACTTAGTATATATTGGAACGTATAATTAATATAATATAGTCATTGCCTTAGACTCTTTGCATATTCCTTTTCTTCTTTGCATCATGCTGAACTCTTAATAAGAGTCTGGTGTAATTTTTAAATCTTTAGGTCAGCGCCTGTTCCTGCACATACCAAGAAAAATGGGGAGTCCGTGATTTGAACACGGGTCGCAAGCTCCCAAAGCTTGAAGCCTACCAAGCTAGCCTAACTCCCCTAGATTTAGTATATTAAAAACAGAGCAATCTATATAACTTACTTTTTACCTATTCCTTGTTTACTTCTTCAGCTTTTTCTTCTGCCCAGGAATCCTTCCTTTTGGTTTGGGTATCTTCAGTCCTGGGAACATGTTCACAAGTGTATCTGAGCTTACATCCAAGTCCATCTTAATGTTCTGCAACATTTTTCCGAATAAGTATATGACTGCTATGCCCCTTACCGAGTCTGAAGGAATTGCTTTGCTTATCGTCTTCTTTGTATTATCGCTGCATAGAATATCAACAATCTTCTCTAAGTTTGCAACGCTCTTCCGCATGTTGTTTGTGGAGTCGTTTGCATAAAGGTCAAGCTCTTCGGTGTTGATTCCTAGGATCTGCGGAAGTTTCCTGTCAGTTGCCATGCGTATCGATGTTAGATGGACTGCCACTTCCTCAGGCTTGGTCTCTTTGTCTATCGAGAGCTTCTTTATTGATATCCAGTCCTTGTACTTTGCCATGAATGCCACTCCTGCATAAGGAGGAGTGCCTGTCTTATTCGCTTTTGATTTGCTCTCCAGTATCTTGTTGTCCGCAGGTACATACCAGTTGAGCCCTAATCTCTTTGCAGCTGCCCTTAGAAGGTATACCTTTGCAAAAGGCTTCAGCTGATCGCTGTTCTTTGCTGCCTTTTCTATTTCAACGTTAGGCTCTGCAGAACCAAGTGCCTTGTATATTATTGCAAGTGATTTGTAGTCATTCTTTGCGGCTTGCTTTGAGAGCTTCTCAGAATACAGGTCAAGAGCTTTTGTGTCTATTCCAAGGATGACAAAGGCCCTTTTGTCTACAGCCTCCCTTACAGCGGCAAGCTCATGAGCCACTTCTTCAGGCTTTGTGGAATCGTTTACCTCTAGGTTGTGGCTTTCTACCCAATCGACATAGTTTGCAAAGAATTCTATGGAATCTGAGCTGGACATAGACCTTACGTTGTTCCAGGAATTACATAGTAGCCAGATGCCTTCTCCCTTGCCACTCTTTTTACAACCCCTTTGGTTGTCAATGATACAAGCGCATTGTTTACCATCGATTTAGGCCTGTTGCACTTCTTCGCTATGTCATCAGCAGTCTTCTTCTTTTCCTCGCTTGTTGCTCCTATCTCTTTCATGGATTGAATCACAAGGGTCTCTATAGGGTTTAAATCTACCATTATCTCACTTCAGAGAAGTATCACTTCTTCACTCTCTTTTCCTTCCTCTTTGGGCGCAGGTACTTGTAGCCGCATCTCTTACACTTCTCTACACCAGCCCTGTTCCTGCCTTTGCACTTCCTGCAGATCCAGGTCTTGGTCAGCTGCGCATCCGCTATTGGAAACTTTCCCATAATAAGCACTTATTTTTGGATCTAAGAATAGAACCTAACAATCTTTAAATATAGATAAGCATTATTAAAAATCTTGTGTTAGTGGCATCCCTTCTGCACATTGCACAGCCATTGCACGCAGCATCTGTCGGCATATGGCGAATTGCCCTGCGGGGCACAGGTAGATTTATAAATGAGGATGTTCACAGCTTTTACTTGTTTATATCTGGAATTACATAGAAGGCGTGTTTTCTGTAAGAGATTCAGATAAACACATGTATGTTTTAAGGCACAGGCAGTAGCTGGTTTACATGATAACAAAATCACCTATGGAAAAGGCCAATATAAAGGCCAAAGGACTTGAATCCGAGGCATGGATTGTAGGATTGGAAGAGAGATACGGAGGATCAGAAGCATACAGGGAGATGGTAACAAAGGCAACAAAAGAGTTCAAGCATTTTATGCCGATCCTGTTCTCTAGAGATGTAACTAACGCTGAAAAGAATGCACTGCTTGGATATGAAGGTCGAGAAAGCGCCATTAATACAGAAGAGGAGCTTAGGAGGCGTCTGCCACACCTGTTCGCAGAGAGTGCCGATATTGATCTGGTTAAGAATGTAGCAAGAAAATAGTAGTTGATTAATATGAAGACAAAGGCAGATTATGAGATAGGATTTCAGAAAGTGGATAATGTAGATGTATATGTTTCCAACGTATGCGTGAAAGACGATGCGGAGGCGTTAGGGTCGCTTAGCAGTAATGGCCTTAGGCCTTTGGAATTTAATGAAGCAAGCTCTTTGCTTAAGTTCGTGCCTTCGTTAAGGAAAGCGCTGGAAAACAAGATGTTTTTGACAACACGCGTAGGGCAGCCTTTATTGAGCAGATACGTGTTTTCTAGTGACGGAGAAATATATCTCCGCGGATATAGCTGGGAAGACAGACTGCGTGGGCATGCCACTAGCAGCATAGACATTTTAGCAATTGGAGTAAAGTATGGACAGACTGACACCAGTGATGTAATGTCAGTGATTAGGAATGTTTCCAGAAAGTAAAACCTCTGGAATCGATTGACGCAGTTTAATTAAATCGTGATATTATGAACGCAACTATGCAAAAACCACAGCTTACAACCACAGCAGTATTCATATCTAAGAAGGAGGTCATTCCTTCAAAGGCGTGGCTGCTGATACCTGGAGACTGCTCACTTGCAACGTTGGGTGATTTTTCAGCCATATACGGCAAAAATGCCGCTTTCAGGGAGTGGTCATATAAGATGGGGCCTACGCTGATTTCAAACATGGAACTGCAGAGATCTGGAACGGTGCAGTTGAAAGGCAAGGACTCTTTCTCATACGTAGACCTCACGGAGTACTGGATATCTGGGCCGGAGAAACGAGGATTGTTCGAAAAAGGGCAGGGTTATACTGTAGCGTATGCAAATTTGGACACTGCGAAGAAAAATATAGACGATATTAATTATGGCAGTGCGATGAGCCTGTTTGTTTCTGCTAATGCTGACCCAGCCCAACCTGTGCATGTCGCATATGTGAAAAACAATGTTGGAATGACATTGGGAACAAGGCTTGCAAGCGTACTTGCAATGGCGTTCAGGTACTGAGTACAAACAAATAGGGCACGTGGCAGAGCAATAAAGTAATTTATTGATATTTTGGCAATGGCGATAAATTCAGGATACCAGGATGTAAATAGTCTGTTTTAGGGATATTATGACGGAAATTTTGTATAAGCAGAAGATAGAGGCAAAGAAGGTGTTCATATCTGAAGAGAAGGTTCTTCCTGTGAACATGGATGCGCTAAAGAGATCATTGCGCGGAAAAGGGCAGGTACTGGCAAGCCCTGACGAGGCAGAAGCCTATTATGCACAAAATGTCATTTTCAGGACTGATATGTATAGTAAAGGATGGTCATTGACCTCGCAGATAGGAATTGAGGGTCAAGAATATAGGAAATTGAACCGTGAAGGAGTGGTTGCATATGGCATTTGCAGGGACGCATTCGTCATGCTGCTTCCTGAAGAGAGGTCGGTACGGTTGGCAGGAGCAAACCCTGTCATTGTCAGCAATGCGTATTTTGAAGACAGTTACGCTTGTTTGATATTGCGTGCCGATGTCAGCAAGCAAAGGCAGTTACATTATCTGTACACCTTCGACAAGGAAGGACAGTCTGGGGCATCCGTGCTTGCAGAATCGTTGAGGAGACAGGGAAGTACAAAACCATATGTTAATCTTGAATATAAAAAACGGACGGAAAATCATGAATAATTAGAGATGATATGGAGATGATAACAAAAAATATTGATAAACAACAGCAATTGCGTAGCGGTTTTGAAGATAGCATTAGACACGGTGACACGCTTGTCAGTCAACTTGAGAAGCTTATGATGCATACTGCCCAGGCAGCATTCAGAAAAGATCATGAGCAGGCAATGAAAGTGTTAGCGTACGAACAACACATATGGAAGAAGTTCGGCAATAGTGACGTTACTAAAAAGGAAAAAGCCTATGCTGAAGGGATAATGTATGCAGTGGAGGAAATTCTGCAGTTTGTATTGGAACGAACCTACCCTGGCTTAGCAAATAATGTAATTGCAAAGCATGAGGAAGTGTTGCCCATACTGCAGGTTCTTGGAAAGAATGCAAGGGCAGGAACACTTTTTGTAGTTTCAGGCCAGTCGGAAGATGCGCACGTGTCAAATAACGATTCTGACGTGCTTTTTGAAAGTTCGTCTATGAACCTAGCAGAGCTTGTTGAAGCTACCGGAGTAAAGCTCCGCAGACTTGTAGATGTAGTCAAATACATGGGCAGATATGACCTTGTTAAGATAGGCAGTAAAAATGGCTCATTGCGTGTTGTTATAACAAACGAGGGCAAATGTATGCTTGACTCGTTTGTTCCAGGGTGGCAGAAAATGGAACTGGAACAGGTACACATTATAGCAGAAAAGTCAAAACAGTAATGGCGTAATTAGAAAATGATATGATAGAGCCTCAGCGCATATCTCTGAATACAAAGAATCAAGAGCATACGTGAGATTATGGTTATGATAAAAAAAGATAATAGTAAAGTCACAGAACAGGAAAAGACAAACGCAGTGTCGGTGCTTAATGAATTCACGCACGCAGTACGTTACCTACAGCATATCGGCAGTGCCTATTTTTCCAAAGCAGGCGATATCTCGGCCAGACCTACTATCAACACAGGCAGGATAGAGGAGCTGCAGAAGACTATGAAGGATGCAAGCAGAAAAAGCGAAATTGACGTCAAGGGCAGGTTAGATTTGGAAAGAAAGAGCAATAGTAAATTAAGTAAACAAAATAGCCAGTCGGTTGACAAGATAAATGAGTCTTTGTCTGAACTGGTAGGTGGGATAAAAGGCCCCGCATACGTAAATGCAGTCAAGAGGATTCAGAAAATAACAGATAGTCTTGATAAATTAGCAGGACCTGATCCGGAAGCTGCGTTTCGTAAGCTGGAAACCACAATAAATGATTTTGGCACAACTATTCGCAACCGCGCAGCTGCAAAGAAACAGAAGCAGAATGAACAAGAGTTACAGATAACTATGGATCTGAAACTTATAAGAAAAGTTGCGGTTATTGAGGAACTGGCAAAGCGTCTTAGAGAACAGATAAACGGAAGCAGCAGTACTAGCAGAAAGACCAGTATCAGGCAGGATTCTCCTTACAGGAGAATATTGCATCGTGAGGAAAGTTATAGCAAAAACGAGCAATTAGAACATGTGCAAACAGTTGAAGGAGAAATAGTTGATATTGAGCATAAAGCATATTCGCATACTGTGCCTGAGCATACAGTAGCTGCCACAGCAGAAACCATACGAAGAGAACATGTTCCTGTAAATGAGCATATAAAAATCGATGTGGAAATTGCAAGCACATCTATAAAATCTGGGAATGAGCAACAGATGGCAGTTAACTTTGATGGTCTCAGCACTGCTAAAAGGATAATCAAGCAACAGGAGATCATGGAATCCAATATAAACAAGAGTATGGGAATAGTGCACGAGAAGATAAGCTTGGCCTTTGGTAAGGAAAGAAGCCGTGTGTTAGCCAATGAACTTGATGGTATATCAGATGCTAACGTAAAGTTATTCATAGAAATAAATGTATACACAGATATGCTTCTGGGGATGAAAGACAGGCTTAAAGAAGCGTTACCTGAAAATAACAAAGAGGCAAAGATGCAGCGAGAAGCCCAGAAGAAGACGATAGATTTACTACTGAAGAAATTTGAGTTAGATAGTAGATCTGTAAATAGTATTATTGCAGATTTTGCAAAAAAGAATGAGTTTGAATTCAGCAGTGTGCCTATCTTCAAGCATGAGATCAAAAGCATTCAGGCGGAACTTTATAATATTAAGGACTTATCAGGAAACACGGCGTATAAAAGGCTTGGCGCAGACACGCTCGTTTATGAAAATGAGAGTAGTAGCGAGAGCCGTGTAAAACAGATAGACGAAGATTACAAAGAGATAATAAAGAGGCTTGGCGACGGGAGCAGGGCGACCTTGTCTGGATATGAAAAGTACTATGCAGACATTTCAGAGTTGGTAATAACGCAACTAGCTGCCATAGGAGTACAGCTAAATTGGCACGATGGTGACGGAAGAAAGAGGGACAGGAGATTGTTACAGGAAGTATTCATGCCGAATGTGTTCAGGAAGAAAAACATCGCATGAATAGCATATTCTAACTGTGATATACTTTCACAAGTAAATTGCAGTGGCTTAAAGCCACTTATAATAAAGTATTTGGCATCCGTATCCTGAAGGGTATTTTTTACTTAGCCATAGGTATAAGTTAGATTTAAATACGAGAATAGTAGCATAATATATCATGGCAGTTAAAAACAAATCAAGAGAAAACTCAAAGAAAGAAGCTATTAGCGCAGCGTCAGTTCTTGACGGATTCACCGATGCTGCACATTCTGCCCAGAATATAGGTAAATGGGATCAGAAAGAGCATGGTGCTTTTTCTTCTTATAAAGATGGGATAAAGGAATTGGAGGAGCCATTAATACATGCCATACATGGCAACGAGTTGAGCAGAGACAATAGACAGAGCATGAATGCATATAAGGATGCAAGGGCGTCAGGTAACTCTTTGGACGAATTTAAAGAATTTGTTTCAAAATTAGTGAAAAGCACTAAAGATTCGGATTATCATGCTGCAGTAGAGAGAATCTTAAGGATTACCAAGGACATGAACGAACTGGCAAAGCTAGATTCTGAGGCTGCAAAAGGAGACAAGGAAAAGCAGAAGTCAGCATATTACATGCTTAATGTACTGATAACCGATTTTAGCGTACCTGACAGTGTGCAGAGAGAAGGAAATGATAAACAGGCACACTTAAAGAAATCGCAGATTGAGAAGGATTTGGAGATTATACGGAGTGCTGCTGTTGCTGAGGAGATGGAAGGTTATCTTAAGGATCAGATGAAAGCAAGCGAGAATAGTACCGGTTCACAGCGTACGAAGAGAGTTAAAGGCAAGTCTGAGGCTGCAGAGGAGAAGCATGCGGAAGTCAGTGAGAACGTAGGTAAAAAGGCTAAGAATAGTGCAATAGAGAAGGAGCATGAAAGTGCACAGCCAGTAGTATTTGATATTAATGAGATAAATACTCCTGAGAAGTTGGCAAAACAGCAGGAGATTATAGTAAAAAACATAGGAAAAAGAGTAAGAGAATTAAAGGAGATGGCTGCAAAGTTGGAGAAAAAGGACAGAGATGAAATAACAGGCATGGAACTTGGAAAGATCTCAGATACCAATGTAAAACTGTTCATAGAGATAAATGCTTACACTGATAGGCTCATGGCGATGAAGGAGTCGCTTGAAAGCATAGTGCCAGGGACAGGAAAAGAGGAAAACGAGCAACGCAGGAAATACTCCGAGAATATAGATGCGCTTATAGATAGCATTGAGGAAGCAGGCAAAGACACCAATGAGACTATGAAAAGACTCGGCGATTCGAAGAATTTCGGAGTTAGGAGAGTGCCGATGTTCATACATAACATTAGGGATATACAGAGTGATATGTATGGAATCAGAGATTCATCGGGAGACATGCCGTATGAAAAGCTTGGAGTGAGAGCAATAGCTTTCGATGAGGGAAGAACGGATGCAAGCATGGAGAAACAGATGGACGAGTATTATAACGCGATATTAAAAGGGCTAAACGGCAAGAGCAGGGCAATGTTGAGTGAGTATGAGATAGCATATCCAGACATTTCAGAATTGGTAATAGCGCAACTCGCTGCCATAGGAGTGCAGCTTGGAAAATACGAAGGCAAAGAAATTCAGCATGATGCACGTATGCCATTGGTATTCAGGAAGGTACTCGATTCTTAGAGTGCATTTTAATGGTTGGGCATAAATTCCGGAAACATTCTGAAGAGAATAGGTCAAAGGCAATAAGCAGTGCTAGAAAAGAGGCAGACGTTTCCAGTGCACATGACCTTATGTCGTATGTTGGCAACACAAAAGCCATAGTGGCGCAGGAATCAGAACTTGCTGTAAAGAATAAAGAGGTAGAGAAGTCCATAAGGCATGCTGAAAGAACATCAGACCATCTGCACATACCTCATAAGAGTAGACTTCTGCATCTGGCAGGAATTGCAGCAGCAGCATATATTGCCGCCTCACCAATCGCATTTGCAGGGCAGTCGGTCCATGAATCAGGGTACCGCAAACGTGATGCAGCAGTAATTTCGAAATTTATCAAGAACAATGCAAAGTATTCTTCAAAAGGAGAAAATGTGACAGGTGGAATTCCTACAGATGAAGTTGTAGGAATAGTAGACATAAACAGGCTAAGTGGATATTCTTCCGAGAGATTACATGGGGGAAAGACCGTAAATGGCGCCTCTGTGCAGCTCAATACCTATGTGCACATAGTAAGCAATAATGGAGTAGGCCAGTGGCTATGGGTGCAGGACGGAGTTCAGATATTCATGAACAATAACAGAGGGCCAGGCAGACCGTCATACACGTACGGAAGCATTTCTGAGATATTCAGAGATAGTCTTAGATTAGATACGGATATAGTTGATGGTAAGAGTCTAACGCAGAAGAATTTAAACAGCCTTAAACTTAGAGGTATTTCGGGGAGAGGAGGCGTTGACAAAGCTTCCGGAATTATGTCTACATATCTTTTTGCAGATTATGCGCCAGGCAAGGAAAATGGCAAATGGACCATAAGCAGCGGAGACACGAAGACCTCTAATGTGATCAGATTTGCCTTAGATGTAAAAGTTACAGAAAAGCAGGATTTGGTGCATCTAAATTTTGGGATAGTGCCATTCAGGAATGGCAGTCCGGACTGGGTAAGAGAGGTGACGTTTGACACTGTTTCATATAAGGTTAAAGGATTGAAGAGCGCAAGAATTGCGTTTAATAAATTACATGATACTGGACTCGTAGTAGCTGGAATAGGAGGAGGTTCGTATTTTCATGCAAAAAAGATAAGCGGGAGTTTGAACATTTATGAAAAGGATATGGGAAGGCTCGCGCCCCTTAAAGTGAGTGGAATATCTGACTGGTCAACAGGAGAAGGTGCAGTAGGAGTACATTCCGTAAAATTGAATTCGTACACCGTTGAACTGATCACAGCCAAAAGTAAGCAGGGTTGACTGCAGACCTTGTAATGGCTCCCGAATCAATTCCTTTATAAAGCTTTTTTAACTTTTGGCATTAATCTAATAATGCTAATATAAAAGGTAAAGTACCTTTGTTCTTTAGATGATATTAATGCCTGATGGTATAGAGTTGACTGTGGCTGATGCGCTCGTGACAGACTCGGGCAGGAGCGTAGCCAGGATAGATTCGAAATCAAGGAAGATGCTTGATGTTCTTTCAGGAGATATAATTGAAATAAAAGGCAAGAAAAAATCCACAGCTGCAATAACGTGGCAGTCGCACCCGAGTGATGAGGGTCTTGGATTCATAAGAATAGACGGATACATAAGGCAGAATCTAGGGGTAGGGATAGGAGATAAGATATTTGTTTCCAAGGCTGCGGTTAAGGATGCTGAAAAGGTAGTACTTGCGCCACCTGTGGGGCAAAAGATGCCGCTCTCGCCAGATTTTCCCGAATTTGCAAAGAAACGGCTTGACGGAAGGCCTCTTGTCAAAGGGGATTCCATACCGATACCTATGTTCGGGATAGTATTCAACTTCATAGTGGTGCAGGTAGTGCCTCATGGAGTTGCCAAGATAACAAGAGATACCAATCTGATCGTTAAGGAAGAACCGGTATCGGAGTCTGTTGTAAAGGTAGGGAATGTCCACTATGAAGACATAGGCGGACTGGAAGATGCAAAGCAGAAGATAAGAGAGCTTGTCGAGTTGCCTATAAGGTATCCGGAGCTGTTTGAGAGGCTTGGCATAGAGCCTCCGAAAGGAGTGCTGCTGTACGGATCTCCCGGAACAGGAAAGACGCTGCTTGCAAAGGCCGTAGCCAATGAAAGCGATGCAAACTTCATATCCATATCTGGTCCTGAATTGGTCTCCAAGTTTGTTGGGGAGAGTGAGGAAAAGCTAAGAGAGATATTCAAAAGCGCAAACGAGAAAGCTCCTTCGATAATATTCATGGATGAAATAGATGCGATAGCTCCTAGAAGAGAAGAATCGACAAACGAGGTCGAAAGAAGGATGGTATCGCAGCTGCTTACTCTTATGGACGGCGTTGGACAGCGTGGGCAGGTTATAGTTCTTGCAGCTACAAATAGACCTGATGCGATAGATCCTGCGCTTAGAAGACCAGGAAGGTTTGATAGAGAGATAGAGATAGGAGTTCCGGGAAGGAATGCAAGAAAGGAGATACTGCAGATACACACACGGAACATGCCAATGAAGGATGTTGACATAGACGAGCTTGCAAACAGGACCCATGGTTATACAGGAGCAGATCTTAATGCGCTTGTTAGAGAAGCTGCAATGGCGACGTTGAGGGCAATCCTGCCTAAGATAGTAGATAAACAGTCAATTCCGAATGAGATACTGCTTGACCTGAAGGTATCTAGGAATGACTTCATGGAAGCTATGAAAAATATACAGCCAAGCGCATTGAGGGAGGTATTCGTTGAAAGACCGAATGTGCACTGGAATGATGTAGGAGCACTTGAGAGCGTCAAGAGTGAGCTCAAGGACAGCATTGAGCTACCACTGAAGAATCCTGAGGCTTTCGAGAAGATGGGCATAAGGCCAATCAAAGGCATGCTGCTTGTAGGCCCGCCTGGAACAGGAAAGACACTGCTTGCAAAGGCCGTGGCTACGGAAAGAGAATCTAATTTCATATCAATTAAGGGACCGGAGATACTCTCAAAATACGTTGGTGAAAGCGAAAAGACATTACGAGAGATATTCAGGAAGGCTAGGCTAGCAGCACCATGCATAATATTCATCGATGAGATAGATTCTATTGCGCACCCAAGAGGAGGAGATAATGGTGACTCGATGGTCAGCGAGCGAGTAGTTGATACATTGCTTACTGAAATGGACGGATTGCAGGAGTTGAAGAATGTAGTGGTCCTTGCTGCCACGAACAGACCGGATGCAATTGATCCTGCAATACTCCGTGCAGGAAGGTTTGACAAGATAATAGACATACCAATGCCTGATGAGAAATCCAGAGAATTGATATTCTCGATACATACTAAGAAGATGCCGCTTGACAAAAGCGTAGACATAAAGGAACTTGCAAAGGTGACCGAGAATTATACTGGAGCAGAGATAGAAAACGTATGCAGGGAAGCCGGTATGAGTGCCATACGTACAAAACGTGATGTTGTAAAGGGCGAAGACTTCAAGAAGGCTCTTGAAGAAATAAAACCAGCAATACCTAAGGAACTTGCAGATAGGATTGCAAGGTTCAAAGATGAGCCTGACAGCATGTACAGATAATTAAGATAATATTTAAAGAAAAGAGTTAGTTGATTTGCATGAAGATAGTGTACTCTGAAAAGAAGAGCGGAAAGACGTCACAGCAGGAAGTGCCAAAGGAAAAAGAGAGCATTTTGATAGGCCTTAAGATGGGCGATACCGTAGATGGCTTTGTTGTAGGGCTTGAAGGCATGAAGTTCCAGATAACCGGCCTCAGCGACAGCACAGGGGCGCCTTCGAGAAAGGAGATAGATGGAACGATAAAATCAAGGCCACTTCTGAGCAAGGGAACAGGCATAAGGAAGCCAAGAAAAGGATACCGAGTCAAAAGGCTCATACGAGGCAATACAATCAGCAACGAAACGGCACAAATAAACACTGTGATAATAGAGATGGGCTCCAAGACAGCTGAGGAGTTGTTCAAGCCTAAGGAAAAGAAAGAGGAGTAAATATATGACAATAAAGCAGAGCCAGCTCAACATAGGAACATTGGGTCACGTAGACCATGGGAAGACTACGCTTACGGCTGCAATAGCGCATAAATGGACTGACATACATAGTGAAAGCGTTAAGAGAAGCATGACTATAAAGCTGGGCTACTCTGATGCAGTAATCTACTCTTATGAAAAGGACGGCAAGACCGAATATACTACAGAGAAGCAGCAGGGAGCAAAGGAGGTGGTAAAGATATCGTTGCTCGACTCCCCAGGGCACGAAACGCTCATGGCTACAGCGATTGCAGGTTCAAACATAATAGATGCTGTTCTTTTCGTCATATCTGCAACAGAACCATGCCCAATGCCTCAAACGAAGGAGCACCTAATGATAATAAACGCGCTGGGGATAAAGAAGGTCATAATTGTACAGACTAAAGTAGATATAGTCGGCAAAGAAAAAGCAAAGCAGCACTATGAACAGATACGTGCTTTTGTCAAGGGAAGCGATATCGCAGATGCTATAATAATACCTGTGATGGCAAACAGGAACATAAACGTGGACATGGTGCTTGAAGAGATTGCAAAGATACCAGTGCCTGAGCGCGATACCGAATCCGATCCTATAATGTATGTTGCGCGATCATTTGACGTCAATAAGCCAGGCGCTGCGATAGACGGGCTAGTCGGAGGAGTTATTGGCGGTTCCGTTATAAGAGGAGCGTTCAAGCCAGGGGATCAGGCAGAGATACGCCCAGGCATAAATGTTGCAAAGGACAAGAAGAGCAATGCCAATTACAAGCCGTTTATAGTAAAGATAGAGAGCATCTCTGCAGGAGATGACAAGCTTGACAAGGCGATAGCTGGCGGGCTCATAGCAATAGGCACGGACATAGATCCTGCAATGACAAAGGCAGACGGACTTGTTGGTCAGGTAATAGGTCATGTTGGAAAGCTACCGGAATCAAAGACCGAGATATCGATAAATTACAGTTCGCTCAACAGGGATGACCTTCCCAAGCAGGGATTCGCAGAGATGGAGCCAGTTCTTCTTGGAATAGGAACCGGAACTGCAGTCGGCTATGTCAAGAAGGTGAAGAAGAATGTTGTCACGATAATGCTTAGACATGCATTCTGTATAGACAGGCACATGAAAATATCAGTTCTTAGAAACATAAAGCAGAGATGGAGGCTTTATGGCTACGGAACCTTATCTGCATAATTCTAACGCTTTCTTGTCTGCAAGCAACGCAAATCTCTTCCTATCTGTGACTTTTGACAGGTTGTATCCCTTTTTCATAGTAAAGCCAGAGGCATGTGGATGACCCCCACCACCGAAATATACTGCAAGAGGGGTGCAGTTCGCCTTCTTGGTTCTTATATGGCCTTGCATAGTATCTAAATTTATATAAATTGAGATATCCTTTCCGCTGCTTTTTAGCAATGCGCCGCCTGCTACAGTTGACTGGACTCTTTTCTGAAAGCCAACCACAACATTGTCAAGCACAATCATGTTGTTCTTTACCATCTCGTTTATCCTGCTGATATTTATCCTGTCGAAATTCGCAGCATCCTTTTCCATAATTCTGTCAGATAGTTCGTGATTGCATATCGTCTCGGCAACTTTCCGCAGCTTTTTGCATCTCTTGTCGTAATCCTCTATTTGGTTGTATGCAGTTATACACATACCATATGTTATTACTTTGCGCATTTTATTACGGTCCTTCGGCATTATGTTAAAATCACAATAATGGACAAGTTCTGCGAACTTCATGCAGAACTTGTTATTCAGCATCAGCTCATTCCTCACAATCTCAGTAGCACAGAACTTTGCGTTCTCGTTTACTATTGCAGCATCACATTTTGATGCAATACTCTTTATGCTCTCTTCGTCCCATGGATGATGGTCAAACCAGTAAACGTTGCCCTGCTTATCCTTGATATAGTCTATTAATTCAGACATGTGCTTCTTGATAGCCTCGTTCAGACCGAAATCCGCTATTATCAGCACGGCTCCTGTTTTCACTGCTTTTATTATTTCTTCTTTTGACCTTACTACATTCTTTACAGAGTAATCCGTGAAGAACATGTTCTTGCTTGGCAGACCGTATCTCATCTTTATGAGCGCAGCGCTGCCTACACCGTCGATATCGCTCTGATGTGTAAGAGAGAAGATGTTGTTTGAATCCATAAAATCACGAAAGATTAGTAATGGAGCAAATACTTTTAAATAGACAATACTGTTTGGCATAGTTGTGTGGGATTCGGTTTTGGTTATGGCTATTTTTGACATTCCTTATTTTTAGAGCCATTATTTCCTGTTTGTCCTTACTAGTAGGTAAACTAGAATTGCAATCGCCATTATGGCAACTACAGCTATTGCAACTATCTCCCATGAATAGGAGTTATTTCCCTGGATTGCCGCAGCAGACAGTGTAGTCTGAGCCGTTGTTGTATTCAGAGATGTTGTGGCGTTTGTTGTGGTGGTTGCTGTGGTGTTTGATTTAGATGTGTTTAACAGTGCGACAACATGACCTGCAGGGGCTGCAAATGTGACTGTATATGCTGCAACATTTACTGTAAATGGAGTTATCTCCTCCCATGTGCCATTCCTCAGGATAACTGGAGTTAGTGCAGATGGTGCAGTACTGCGTGGGTAATAAATAGTCAGGTTTGACAGTATGCTGCTGTTGCTGAACGAGTAATTTATTGCCCTCATTATTTCGCTATTTGAACTGATGTATGTAGAGGTGGCATTGCTGGCAGTTACATTGAAGCATAATAAAGCTGATGGTCTGAAGTAAAAGGTTGAGTTTAGCAAAGGATAATTTACACTATATCCACGTGTGTCATTGCATACCTGGGCCATTGCACCTGATGCTGTTATTACAGGCGCAGTTATAACAACAGAAGTGGTTGACGCTGTGGTTGTGACCGTTGTAGTTGAAGAGGAGGTTATCGTTGTTGCCCCTGGCAGGTGTCCGAAGAAGCCTGTTGATCCACCTCCGTATGGATTGCTAACAGAGGTTCCTGTGTGCACGTTTACAGTATCTCCTGAAGAACATACAATAGCATTTGTTGTTGCGCTGTCCGTTACCTGATATGCATATGTGCTGGTTGCTGTTGGAGTTGTCTGCAGTGCGTTGGAATTCTGTCCTGATATCTGGTTTGCAGCGGTGCATGTTGGTGAAATTGTTCCTGCAAGTAAGTACCAGTTATAGGTATATGGAGATGTTCCTCCCATTACATTTGCGTTCAGAGTTATACTCTGCCCTGAGTTTATTGTTGGTGAAGAAGGTGTTATTGCACCTATAGTAAGCGCATTATTTATAGAAATTTCACTGTTTATGCTGTTGGTCATGGATACCCCTGTATTAATGATTACTACATTGCTGGCGGCTTGGTTTGTTACGTAGGCATATGTTCCTGAAGGGGAGATTGATACATATTCAGGAAAGAAGCCGATGCCAGAGGTTATGGAACCAGATACGGAATTGGTGGCTGTGTTGATGATTACTACATTGTTTGTACCAACATCTGTTACATAGGCATAGGTTCCTGAAGGGGAGAAGGCTACGCCAGAAGGAGCGTGGATGCCGATGGAACCTGTTACTGTATTGGTTGCTGTGTTGATGATTACTATATTATTAGGGATGCCTGGTGCTTGATTTGTTACGTAGGCATAGGTGCCGGAAGGGGAGAATGATACTCCTACAGGCTCGTTGAAACCAGAGATTATGGAACCGGTTACTGAATTGGTTGCTGTGTTGATGATTACTACATTGTTTGAGCCGCCGCTTGCTACATAGGCATAGGTGCCGGAAGGGGAGAAGGCTACATCTGTAGGACTGCTAATACCAGAGGTTATGGAACCAGATACTGAATTGGTTGCTGTGTTGATTATCACTACATTGTTGGCGTTCAGATTTGCTAAATATGCATAGCTTCCTGAAGGGGAGAAGGATACTCCGTAAGGCTCGTTGAAACCAGAGGTTATAGAGCCGGTTACTGAATTGGTGGCTGTGTTGATGATTACTACGTTGTTGCTGTAGTAGTTTATCACATACGCATAGGTGCCGGAAGGGGAGAAGGCTACTCCGTAAGGATTGCCGATACCGGAGGTTATTGCACTTGATATCGAGTAGGAGTTTACAGCATTA